>CAZISK010000505.1:0-6211 GCA_964541355.1 uncultured Candidatus Obscuribacterales bacterium | reverse complement strand
TCAAATCCTTGCGCGAACTGTTGTATCGCGACTTATACAATTGAAGGAATTTATCGCTCATCAGGCTGCGGTGATTGTCTGCACCCTGGACGCTAAGGTGGAACATCTGCCTATCTATTGATTTGTTAAAGTTGTCCAGTATTCTCCAGCGATAGCAGAAAAAATTGTTTTTCGGAAAATGCTGAGGATTTCTGACCTCGTTTGCATCCATCGGGTTTCTCAACATGACGCAACCTCCAACAGCCAACCTCTGACTGCTTGCCAAAACTCAATGTTCGTACAGGCGCGAGCGGCAACCTTCCAAGCTGCTTTAGTTTGATGCTGCCGTACAAAACCAATCCTAGCTCGTTTATCGTGGAGCGTATATCCACAGTACTGTATCCGCGAAAGTGCGTATACCGAACCGTGGTGTTCAAAAGAGCGAAGTAGACCTGAACGAGCTCAGTCCGAAATTGCGTTCGCGTTGACCGATTAAACCGGATTGACGAAGGCGCAGAGTTTTCACACAGCGATTAAACCGATATCGGTTTAAACGCTGTGCGAAAAAATCGCTCGCGTCCTTCAAAAAATACCCGTATTAGTATTGGAGAAGAATACTAGGCGTATCGAAGAGACCTGCTCTTGCCGACGAAATCTCATCGCTGACGTGATTAAACAACCACACGCGCCGGAAGGTGCCCGGACTTCAGCATGGCGCAGCGAGCAGCACCAAGTAACGCAGTCTTGTTGTTCATGATGATTTTGACCGGCATGCGCTCGAGCAGAGGGCGCATTCTGCCCTTGTTGAAGAATGACTCCATGAATCCTGGCTGTTTTAAACGATCGCAAATTTTAGGAGCGATGCCGCCACCGATGAATACACCGCCGAACGCCATGAATTTCAGAGCGGCGTTACCCGCTTCCGCTCCATAGATGTCTATAAACATATCGAGCGCTTTGATGCAAATGTCAGCTTTCTCTTCCAATGCAAACCTGGAGATAGCCGCCGCCGGGTCATCGACCGCCGCAAGTTCGTCAGCAACCCATTCCGGCTCTGAATAGCGATTGGTATCGCGCAAGAAGGAATAGATCGCATACAGACCCATACCTGAGAGAACTCGCTCGTAGCTCACATGTTGATGATCTCGGCGAAGATAACGAAAAAGCTCGATCTCTTCGTCGCTTCTCGGAGCGAAGTCGGTGTGCCCGCCTTCACACGCAAATGGAATGTAGCCGTCTCCATTCCAGAACAGTCCAGCTTCGCCCAATCCGGTGCCTGCCGAAACCACGCAGGCATTGCCGTGCTGGCCCGGAAGAACGTCGTGGAGCACGACGAATTCGTTGTCGGTCAGATGGGTGATTCCGTGAGCATTGCCCTCCAGATCATTGATTAACCAGACTTTCTCAAAACCGAGTTTTCGAGCCAGTTCGCGTGCATCGACCACCCAGGGCAGGTTGGTGGTTTTGCAGCGACCGTCGAGTACAGGGCCAGCAATACTGAAACAGGCAAATTGAATCTTCACGTCGTGCTTTCCAAGGAATCTCTGGACGAGGCTTTCGAGATCTGGGAACTCCTGACTAGAGAAATGCTCTTCCATTGTGGGATGGAGCGCCTGGTCTTTGACATGAAAGACGCCAAGATTTGTTTTCGTACCGCCGACATCTCCAGCCAAAAACATAGGTTTTCTTCCTCTATTGAAAAGCGCGAAAAACAGTTCGGGGCGCTTATAGAAGCGCCCCGATTGACCAGCTAAGAGAGCGATTCAGCAACCGCCTTGGTCACTTGCTTCAATGCGTCGGTTACGTTAGATCCGACATGAATACGAAGAAGTCTCCGCTCACGCTCCGAGAGAACAGCCAGGTCACCGCGCGCCTGCGCATCGACTACAACGCCGAAGCTGTATTTGTGATCAGGCACTTCGATGTCTTCATCATGGTCGCAGGTAATCTGAAGGAACACGCCTGTATTCGGACCGCCCTTATAGGCTTGGCCGGTAGAGTGCAGGAATCTTGGACCAAACCCGAGACAAGTAGCGACTTTGCGAGAGTCACGCACGGCATGACGAATGTTTTGTAGAAGCCGTTCGTTCTCCTCATTCATATGCAGATAAGCGAGAATAGCAAAGTAATCGCCATCCTTCATCTGATCGAGGTGAACTTTCAAAATCGCGGAGAGTTTTTCGTCCGCTTCCGACAGCTCTAGATGGTTGCGTTCGTCCGTGTAGAGTTTGATACCATCCTCTTCGAAGAAAGGCTTTTCTTCCGGCAATTTACCATCTTTCTCGTAAGCCTCGGTAAGCGCTCTGGTGGCAATTTTGCTAGCTTCCACATCCGGTTGGTTGAACGGATTGATACCGATGATGCTACCAGCAACGGCAGTTGCAATCTCCCAACGGAAGAACTCTTCCCCAAGCGCCATTTTATCGGCGAGCGTAATTCGAACCACCGGGTGCCCTTGCGCTTCGAGCGCGGCTAGACCTTCTTCCTGGACCTTGTCGATTTGATTTTCAAGCTTCAGGTAGACAAAAACTCGATCCTGTCCGTAAGCCGTAGGCGGTCCCATCAACTCGCGATCGACGGGAATAATCGCTTTACCTTCTTTCCCGGTTGATTCAGCGATAAGTTGCTCAAGCCAGGCGCCGAGATCATGGATACCTTCGGAAGTGAAGATGGAAAGCTTGTCTCTTCCGTTCAACGCGGCGACGCCCAGAATGATACCGAGGATGACACCAGGGTTGAGTCGCGCCGAGTTCGCGTTCTTGCACGACTCGACCATGTCGCTCGTTCTCATGAGGAATTCGCGAACATCGACGCCCATAATCGCGGCTGGGATCATTCCAAAATCGGAAAGGGCGGAGTATCTGCCACCGATTCCGGGATGCCCGTAGAAGATCTCACGGAAGCCTTCCGTCTTTGCAAATGCCTCTAATTTCGAACCTGGATCGGTGACTGCGATGAAGTGATAACCAGCTTTGTCTTCACCGACCGTCTCCTTGACCCGTTTCAAAAAGAATTCCATAAATATGTTAGGCTCGAGCGTCGATCCCGATTTGCTGGCCACAATGAAGATGGTCTCCTTCAGATCGACCGCCTTTTCGCGAGCAAGTATCTGCTCAGGATTGGTTGAGTCGAGAATCGTCAGCTCCGGACAATCTTCGCCGAGCGGGAAGGTGATGCTCATCACTTCAGGACAGAGACTGGAGCCGCCCATGCCGAGCACTACCGCGTATTGGAACCCGGCACCTTTAACATCGCGCAACAGCTTCTCGAATTTATCCTGCTCCTTGAGCTGCACATCAACGATGTCGAGCCAATCCATCCATTTATTTTCGTCCTGTCCGGTCCAGAGACTCTGATCTTTGGCCCAGAGCTTTTTAGTGTTTTCCGACTTTTGCCACTCTTCTATAGCCTTCTCCACTTTCTCGCAGAGCGCGCTTGGCAGTGTAAATGTCATCGTGTCAATTTTGGGTGGCAGACTGGCTCGTCTTTGTTTTTCCACAGCATCAATAAGCTTTTTGAACGCGGAGGCGAACAGCTCCACCCCTTCTTCCAGGAGCTTATCGGTGACTTCTTCCAGCGAGATCTCAAAGCGCTCAAGCTGCTCCAAATAATTTTGTGATTCATCGAGACGCTTTTCCAGCGTCTCCTGAGGCACGCCATGATCGCGGAAAGATTCCAAAGTATTGAGAGGAAGCGTATTTACTGTTTCATTACCGATTAACTCGTCGACGTACAGACAGTCTTTATAGGATGGATCCTTGGTGCTCGTGCTTGCCCAGAGCAGACGCTGAGGGCGCGCGCCATTCTTAGCTAGATTCTTCCAGCGTTCCGATGTATAGAGATCGCGATAAATTTGATATGCCATCTTGGCATTGGCCACAGCAGTTTTGCCAAGCAGCCCTTCGTAACGTAATTTTTCCTTGTCGTCGGCAGCCACCTTCATCTTGTCTTTGAGAATTGTGTCTACCATGCTGTCGATGCGGCTTACGAAGAAGCTGGCAACTGAGGCGACTCGGCTGAGATCGCCGGATTTAGCCAAGTACTCCTCCAAACCGGCGATATAAGCTTCCGCGACCGCGCTGTAGGCCTTCGTGGCGAACAATAAGGTGACATTTATGTTTAAACCTTCGGCGATAAGAGCCTTGATTGCAGGAATACCCTCTTCGGTGGCGGGAACCTTTACCATGAGATTGGGTCGGTCAACCGCCTTCCAGAGACGGTGCGCTTCATTAATCGTTGCATCCGTATTGGATGCCAAAAGCGGCGAAACCTCCATGCTCACGTAGCCATCGCGACCGGCGGTTTCATCATAAACACCGCGCAGGACATCGCACGCCATCTGGATGTCTTCTATTGCGAGCCGCTCATAGATAGCGTTAGCGTCGAGGCTTCTATCCTTAATTAGCTCCGCAATCTGCTCCTTATAATCGTCGCTTCCGGCTATAGCCTTTTCGAAGATGGATGGATTCGAGGTAACGCCCCTGAGTCCGTCGTCGTCAACCAATTTCTTCAGGTCGCCTGCTTTGAGGAAGCTTCTGCGAATAAAGTCCAGCCATATCGACTGGCCCAGCTTTGTTAGCTGCTTCAAGCGATTGGTCACTTCCGGCTTGGTCGTCGTCATCCCTCTATTCTCCCTCAAGTCAGTACTCGGGACCGGTTGGTCCAAAGGCGGAATTTACCCGCGAGCGAACCGGCGGTCCAATCATATACAGATACAAAAGATATCAGATCAGGTCCCCATCATGGCGTCTAACAGGCAATTTTTTCGTATCGGCTTCGCTTGGCTACCCGTTTGCTATTATCTTTCTGGATACGCGACAACACGAGGAAACAACGCCGTGCGAATACTATTAGCCGAAGACGACCAAATGCTATCCAAGGGAATTCACCTGGCGCTTTCGCAGAATGGTTACCTGGTTGACCAGGTACGAACGGGACCCGATGCAGATAATGCACTCACAGTCACTCCTTATGATCTGGTCATTCTTGACCTCGGTCTGCCGGAGCTAGACGGACTGGAGGTTCTCACCCGACTTCGTCAGCGTGGGCAACCGACGCCGGTAGTAATTCTTACAGCCAGAGACGGCGTGAAGGATAGAATTACCGGTCTCGACCTGGGTGCCAACGATTACATGACCAAGCCCTTTCATCTCGACGAGTTGGAAGCGCGAATTCGAGCCCTTCTGCGTAAAGGCAACTGGAGCAATCAGACTGAGATTAAATATAACGACTTTGTCTACGACACGGTCGGCCGCAGACTGACAGTTCACGGACAACCGGTGGACCTGTCGGCACGCGAAGTTGCAGTTCTGGAACTGCTCCTCCAAAAAGCAGGCAAGGTGGTTAACAAACAGCAGATAACCGAACACCTTTCCAGCTGGGAGACCTCCATCAGCTTCAACGCCATCGAGATTATCGTGCACCGTCTGCGCAAAAAGCTCGAAGGTAGCGGAATCAACGTAAGAACAATTCGCGGTCTCGGCTATATCCTTGAGCCTCCGCACCCGAATGAATCGGGCGAGCTGCACAGGGAAGAGCAACACGAACTAGTCGCGCCGCAACACCAACTACACGGGCAATGAAAAACTCAATTCGTCGCCAGATGCAAGTCTGGCTGATGATACCACTACTGGTACTGCTTGTAGTATCAGCGGTTTGCTCTTATGTTTTATCCATGTATCTGTCAAGGGAGGCGTACGACAAGGCTTTACTGAATTCAATCGATTCGTTGGGCAGCAGGCTCAATGCCGATGGAACCGGGAAGGTTTCGCTTGAGAAACTGTCCAAGCGCACTCTTGCTCTGCTCACACACGAAGACAAGGATCAGTTCCTTTTCGAGATTTATGGAAATGACGGCAAACTCTTGACCGCCGACCAGGGATTGCCGAAGCCGCCACAGGCGCTCGGTCCTCAGGAGGATGCCATCCTCAAGTACGAGATCGTAGGCAATCGAGTTTACCGAGTCGCTGTCACGAAAGCGCAGTTGGGAGAGGCCGACTCGTCGGACACGGTCCTCATACAAGCAGGAGAGACTCTCAACGCCCGCAAGGAGCACCGCCGGAAATTACTGCTCGGTATCGTGATACCGCAAATGATACTACTAGCTCTGGCAGTTCTTGCCGTTTGGATCAGTATAGAAAAAGGTCTCAAGCCGCTACGCACCATTAGTGAAGTCGTGAGCAGGCGCGCACCGTCCGATCTCTCGCCGATCCACGAAGAGAACGCCCCAGCG
>CAZISK010000504.1:0-6231 GCA_964541355.1 uncultured Candidatus Obscuribacterales bacterium | reverse complement strand
CGCCAATCTGTTTCCCGACTTGATAACCGTGAAAGGTCTGGGGGAAATTCCGGTGAAAAAACTGGTGCTGCCGACCTGCTGTCAAAAGTCTTGGAGCAAGCTCAGGCGGGCACTGGACCGATTGTCAGACGATGACGTAATCCTTATCGCCATTGGACTGTCAGAGATGAGTACCCATATTGAACTGGAGAGAGTGGCGCTCAATCTCCGAGACTACAGAATTAAGGACAATAACGGGCACCAGCCTGTCAACAAGAGGATCCAGGCAAAGGGCGAGAATGCTCTATTCACGACTGTTCCGCTGGACAAGCTACAAAAGGCGCTCTCCAAGATAGGGGTGCCGACCAAGATCTCCAATCATGCGGGGACGTTCGTATGCAACGACGTCTACTTCAACGCATTGCATTATCAAACCCGGAACAGACATCTCAAGTCCGCTTTGTTCGTGCATGTCCCGCTGCCGAACAATTTCATCGAGCAGATTCGAATTTCAAAACAAAGGCCAAAACTGGCGACCTTAAAGAAAAAAGGATTGCCGAAAAAACAGCATGAACAGCTCGAAGTCATGCAAGAGGTGCTGCAGCTCTCCGTGTTGGAGTGTTTGAAACACATCCGGAAGATGCACTAAGAGCTCGCGCTCGCCAAGATACCAGATACGGTGCTCATGAAACGCCGGCGACTACTGAAATGGTCCGAGCGTGCCGCACCAATCTTTGGGAATTTTTTCGCTTTGAGAGCATGTCCTGGTGTGCTCTTTCAGATGCTTGGCACACGCCTGCTTGCCGCATTTCGTGCAAAAGCCCGATTCCAGCCCGGGCAGCTCAGGCAGCACTCCCAAAAGAGGACTGACAGGATCACCGCATACACAACATGTTCCTTTGAGCGGAACGTCCGATGTGATGGACATTGGCTTATCACCTCCTCGTCGGCAAAAGCTTTGTTTACATCATAGCGAATTTTTCTGCCGTCGAGGCAAATAGACAGCTTTCATAGATAAATTCAGCGCCGGCCTGATAATATGAACGTCCTGTGGATACAGGTAGCCAAGCAGCCGTAGCGGGGGGCGCATCGACCATGACCAAATATATCGTCAGCATTGATCAGGGCACTACGAGCTGCCGGGCCTTCATTTTTGATAAGAACGGCGCTACGTTAGGCATGGGGCAGAAGGAGTTCGCTCAGCATTACCCAAAACCGGGCTGGGTGGAGCACGATGCCCAGGAGATCTTCGAGACCGAAGTCGAATGTATCAAAGAAGCGGTCAAGTCGGCCGGCATTAATGGTGAAGAGATTGCCTGCGTGGGCGTTACCAACCAACGTGAAACAACCGTTGTCTGGGACAAAACCAACGACAAGCCGATCCATAACGCCATTGTGTGGCAATGCCGAAGAACTCAGAAGGTAGCCGAAGAGCTGCGCGACGAGCCGGCTTTCCGCGAAAAGACCGGTCTGGTACCAGACGCTTATTTCTCGGGACCGAAAATAAGTTGGATTCTGGATAACGTCAAAGATGCCCGCTCCAAGGTCGATTCCCTTCAATTCGGAACAATCGACACCTGGCTGATTCGAAAACTGACGAAAGAGAAAAACCACCTCACCGAGCCCAGCAACGCGAGCAGAACCATGGTGTTCAACGTAAAGACGCTGGACTGGGATGATGAGCTGCTCATGAGACTCAATGTTCCGCGCTCGATGATGCCGAAAGTGGTGCCATCCAATGCCAATTTTGGTTTAACCGACAAAAACATCTTGGGATTTGAGGCCCCGATTCTAGCCAATCTCGGCGATCAGCAATCGGCACTGTTCGGCCAGTGCTGTTTCGAGCGAGGAATGCTCAAGTGCACATACGGCACCGGCAGCTTCTTGCTCGCCAATATCGGCTCCGAGATGCGTCTCATCGACGGACTGCTAACCACTGTCGGGTGGCAACTCGAAGGAGAACCCGTAGTGTACGCGTTCGAGGGCGCTATTTTCGTTACCGGCGCAGCCATTCAGTGGCTGCGAGATGGGCTGGGCATCCTCGCCTCCAGCGACGAAAGTGAGCGCATGGCCACTTCGATAAGCTCCAACGAGGGCGTCTACTTCGTTCCTGCCTTCGTGGGAATGGGGTCGCCCTGGTGGAACTCGGATGTACGTGGAACAATCGTCGGTCTCACCCGAGGCACTAAGCGCGAACACCTTGTCCGTGCAGCATTAGAGGCGATGGCCTATCAAGTAGGCGATGTTGCCAACGACATGAGGGAGCACGGCGTAAGCGTTTCTGAGCTTCGAGTCGACGGCGGCGCCACGCGCAATGCCTTTATGCTTCAATTCCAGGCTGATCTTCTCGGAGTCCCGGTTGTCAGAGCCTCACAGGTCGAATCGACTGCCTGGGGCGTCGGAGCACTGGCCGCCCTCAAAAGTGGTCTGATTCCTGACCTGGATGCCTTGAAGAAGGAATGGCAGAGCGACCTGCTCCTTAAACCGGTGGAAAATCGCCGCGCCGAATATGAAGGCTGGCAAAAAGCGCTCCAGGGCGCCTTCGCCTGTGCTGGAGTGGTACCGAAGAAGCAGACGTTAAAAGTATAAGAACCAGCTTAACTAAAGCATACCGAAATCAAGAGCAATTTATGATACAAAGAGGCTGTTCGAGCAGCTGGAGCGCTCCTGTGAAGAAAAATTTGTTGTCTCTAATTTTTGCTTTTTCTCTGGCGGCTGGTGGTAGTTCAGCATTCGGGCAACAGCAGGACACAGGAGCGTCCGGGGTGATCGACGGCAGCGACGTTTATCAGTTCCTGAACTCCGGTCCCATCATCGATGGCACCAGGATGGAAGAAGCATCCCGAAAGTTCGACAGCGCCATCAAAATGCCTGACCGCACAAGACAGTGCAAGACCTGGCAGGAAGTAATCGACCGGGACAAAAAATTACAAAATGCCGGTGTCGGCGCCGTCTACCCTGGCGACGGCACCAAATTCGGTGCCCCGGGGTCTGCCAATGCAGCGAAACAAGGTGGTAGCGCGTATGGTGATACATCAACGTCTACGGTCGACGGGGAAAAAAACAAAGGTCCGGGATTCATCTCTCGCGCTGCCGAATGGATGGGATTTCCTGTCTCCGACGAACCTTTACCTGGTGATGTCGATGCCAGCCTGGCCGGCGATCTGCCCGCCGGTCCCGATCCGAGAGTCTACGTCCACGAGATAAAACACACATCCCAACAACAGCGGCAGCAACTCAATAACGCTCAACCACAGCGATTTGTGGAGAAAGAGCAGCAACCACCTTCAGTTATCGTGGACGAAGGGAACGACTCGCCTACACGGTAAAAATCGTAGTCTATCGTCTGGCAGCGAACAGAAATGGAAGCTACAATGGTCGACAAACGCTACTCAAGTCGCCGGCAGATCTGAATGGCAGAAGCGGAAGTTACCATACAGTACAGAGATGTTCCGACGGCGCTGTTATATCAGCTACTCGTCGTCTCGCTTCCCATACTGATCATTTTCTTCCTCTGGTCCACTCTAGTTCTCGGAGCGCTGGACGGCGCCAATCCAGCTATGCAGTGGCTCATAGTCGGATTTGAGCTCCTGGTTCTCGCGTGCACCACAGTATCAGTAATCCTTCTTTCGGACCAAACCATTTTTGTAACTAGAGAAGGCATCTCTCTTCCCTTCATCGTCTGTCCATCAAAGGGAACGCGAACACACATCAACTGGTCTGAAATAAACGGTGTAGAGTTTCAACAGAGTCTGTCGAAGAGTTTGATCTTGCACTTTCGAAAAAATCGTTCTGTATCTCTCAATCTAGCGTTAATAAAGCCGGATCAGGTTGAAGATCTCATCATGGCTGTAGACGTCTGGTCCGGCGGAGGCGAGTCCTTTCCCGCACTGCTGGAGGCACGTGCCCACATCAGAGGAGAGCTAGAGCCAACAACGGCAAGCTACACCGAACTCTGGGAAGACGAACTGGCAAGAAGATTCGGCGCAACTAACTTCATTCCGCTGGAGCCAGGGGAAACGATCAAAGGCAAGACTCTGCACGTTGTAAGGCAGATAGCATTCGGCGGAATGTCCGCGATCTACCTGGTGGAGAACAAGGCAAAAGAGAGCTTTGTGCTAAAGGAGTCCGTAGTTCCAGATGACAGCAATCCCGAGATGAAGCACAGAGCCAACGAACTTCTCTCGAAGGAAGCTGGATTCCTTGCCACGCTCTCACACCCGCGCATCGCCAAGATCGTCGATCATTTTGTGGAAAACGACAGGAGCTATCTCCTTTTAGAGCATCTAAAAGGACAAGATCTTCGCAGGCTGGTCAAAGAATTTGGAGAACAACCAGAGAAGGATGTGGTTAAATGGGCTCTCGAGATTGCAGAGCTGGTGGCATATCTACACAATCGCGAGGTCCCGATCATTCATAGAGATCTGACGCCGGACAATCTCGTATTGCAAGAAGATGGCCAGGTATTGCTGATAGATTTTGGGGCCGCCAATCTGTACATTGGCACCGCAACTGGTACCATTATCGGCAAGCAAGCCTACATCGCCCCGGAGCAATTGAGAGGCAAGGCTTGCTTGCAGAGCGATATTTATTCATTCGGTGGAACTCTACATTTCCTTCTCACTGGTAAAGATCCAGAGCCGTTATGTGCCAGTCATCCACGTGAAATCAACAACAAGGTTTCGAAGGAGCTGGACAACGTCATTGCCTACTGCACCGAGATGGAACTTGAAGATCGAGCAAAATCCATCAATGAAGTTGAAAATCGCCTGCGAGCGATAAGCAAAAAATGAGCAAGGATTACCGACCTCTGTTACCACGGCCAGGCTATCCTCAAGACTGGGCACCACGTGCATTGGACCAGTTCATGCGAATTGAATTGGATCCCCATGAAGTAGTTCAGTACAAGCGAAACGCTGATAAGAACCTCTGGTTTCGACAAGCGAGCAAGCCATTCCTCTTGACTCTACTCTTCTTTTCAATCGTCATGGTCGTGAATTGTAGGTTGAACATCCTTGATCCAATAATGCTGTTTCTCGGTCATACGTTCCTTTCGCCTCTGAAGCCGTTGTTGCTGGGTTCACATCCTGCGGCAATGAATGGCTTAGTTGGTATCTTGTCGGTGCTGCTGTGGATTTTCTTCGGATTCGTTGCTATTGCACTTTTCCGAAAAGCAATTCTGGATGGAATCAACCCTACCCATGTTGCACTCACTGATCGTTCATTCTTGCTGGTACGATATGTGACCGACACAAAATACACAGTCCTGGAAGACGTTCCCTGGTCATCCATTGCCGCAGTCCATTTGACCAGAGCGCCAGGAAATCGGTCGATAAGAGACTACCAGATTCAACTATGTGGAGCTGTCGACTCGCTCACGGACGAACCTGTTGAAACGGAACTTCTCTCCTTCCGCTTCGGCGACGTATTCATTCCGGAAGAGCGAGCATATGTTCTTCGATGTCTCCAATCCATGATTCCCAACTTTGATCCCAAAGCGCTGGAAGTGTTACAACCTACACCCGAGCGACAGAGCTACACGGAACTCTGGCTTCGTGAATTATCAGCGCCACCAAAACGAGACAAGCTCACCCCACTAGCCCCAGGGGCAATGGTCAACGATTCCAGTTATCGTGTCATCTCAAAGATTGGGGTTGGAGGACAGGCAACGGTCTATATTGCACAGCCAACCGCAATGGAATCGAGCGTCGGCACGGAGGTAGTTCTGAAGGAGTTCGTCCTCCCGGTCTATCCAGATCCACGAGTCCGAAAGCAAGCTGCAGAGAAGTTCACGCAAGAGGCAGCGATGCTCTCGACATTGCGACACCCCAGAATTGTTCGATTTATTGATCTTTTCATTGAAGATCACAGGGCCTATCTAGTCCTGGAGAAGATCTCTGGAAAAACCCTCAAAGACCTCGTCGAAGCACATGGTGCTCAACCCCAGAGGTATGTAGTCGAGTTGGCACTGCAAATGACGGACATACTTCAATACCTCCATGGCATGCAACCGCCGATAGTGCACCGCGATTTCACTCCCGACAATATTATGCTGGCAGATGATGGTATCAAACTCATCGACTTCTCGGTTGCGCAAAAGATGGAATCGGTCGTAACAGGCTCTGTAGTAGGCAAACCAAGCTATCTCGCTCCGGAGCAGTTCCGCGGCAAGCCCACTACCCAGAGCGATATCTATTCGCTCGGCGCGACGCTCTACTATTTGTTGGTCGCAACGGAACCACCTCCAATTAC
>CAZISK010000503.1:0-6237 GCA_964541355.1 uncultured Candidatus Obscuribacterales bacterium | reverse complement strand
TCATCCTTGTCGAGCAATTCCTTGCTTCTGAGCGTCAAGACCTTGATTCTTTCACGCGAACGTTTGATCGACTCTTCGAAATGGGTGATCGCCGAATGAGGCTCGCCCAGCTCCGCATAGATTAATCCGATGCGATTATGCAGGGCCGGGTCGGAGGGATTCTTCGAGAGCTGATTGAGAAGCGATCTTACAGTCGCGTCGACCAGCTTGATGTCTTTCGGAAATGCTTGCGTAATCGGCTCATTGACCGTCTTTTCCTGGGTAGTAGGCCATGTCGTAATCCGGCCGATGAAGAGCTTGCTCAGATCCTCGACCTGCCGCCAGTCCAGATCCGGACCCGGGATACCGAGGAATTTCAAAGGCAACACAGGCAAGGTGACCAGCATAATCGCCGCAAGCACGCCTATCCAGATCCGTTTGCCTGGACGTTTGCCCCGATGGATGTTTGCGACTATCTGAGTATTACTTGCCAAGACGGATGCCGGAAGCGAGCTTAGGGGGTGAACAGCTATTTTTATATATTCAAAAGATAAGGGCTACAAATATCAAGGTCAATGTGGATTTTCCCACGCCCTTGAAAACCCGCATAGATTCTGGTTCAAGCATGTTTACAGTTTAACTAAAACTCATAATTGATATTAGGCGAAGACAATTGATATCGTTGCCTTCGCCATATATATGATTTTGATATTGCAGAAAATCTGCTTTACTTGCCTTTGAAGTAAAGGATGAGCAGACCAAGGGCGCCGATGATAGTGTTGGGCAACCAGGCCGCCACCATCGGATTGATTCGACCGGCCTCGCCGAGAGCGCCTGATGTCGATTGCAGCACGTAGTACAGAAATACGACCACTGCCGAATAGATAAGACCAAGATTGCTCCGGGAGCGCCTTCCCAATAGTCCAAGAGGTGCTCCAGCCAGTGCCACGATCAGGCAGGCTAACGGTTGGCTGACCTTCTGGTAGAGACGGACAAGCAGGTCGTTGGAGACTGCGTTGGATGCTTTCAGGGTGTCAATGTAGCTGGCCAGCTCCGCCATGTTCATCTCTTTCGGTTTGATCACGCCGGAGTCAAGCACTTTGGAGGCGTTCTTCACGCCTGGAATCTTGAGCTTTTTGAACTGCAGGATCTGGCTCACGTCGCTCTTGCTGTTGATGCAATACGATCTGCCGTTCTCCAGAGTCCACTCTCCATGGTTGAATTCGCCGGTCGCGGCGCAGACAATCTGGGCGAGCTGATCCCTGGTGAAATCGAGCACTATTACGTCATGCAGTCGCTTTCCATTGAAGTAGCCGACATAGAAGATGCGATTGAGCGCCATGTTCTTGTCGCGCTCCATGTATGTGAAATTCGCCTGTCCTTCCGGCATATGCGATTTGTACAGGGCTAAGAACTCAAGCTTTTTGGCTGTGCGGCTGGCGACCGGCACGACTGCTTCGTTGATGCCGAAGCTCAAGGCGCTGGTCAAAAGACCGAACAGAAGCGGTGCCACCATGATACGGTAGAAGCTGACACCGTTGGTGCGCAGGGCGATGATTTCGGAATCGCCGGAGAGACGGTTGAAGACCAGCAAGGTGCCGAGTAGAACACCGATTGGAATGGTCAAAACGATGATCTCGGGAAGGTGCAGGCCGAGGATGGTGAAGGCCAGATCGAGAGGCACACCGGAACGCATGATCAGGTTGAAGATGGTCTTGAGCTGATCGGCGCCGAACCAGACACCGGTGACGATACCAATCCCGAAGAGGAGCGGTTGCCAGAACTCGTTGGCAATATAACGGTCCAGAAGTTTGAGATTCCAGATCATAGTGAGAAGTCCTCGCCTAGATATTGTTTTCGAGCTATTGGGCTTTCGGCCACGTCATTGGTGGAACCGGCTACGAGAATCTTGCCGCGATCGATTAGGTATGCGCGGTCGGTTATGTGCAGGGTGGCTCGCGGGTTGTGGTCTGTAAGCAATACCCCGAGGTTCCACTCTTCTTTCAGTCTGCGAATCAGTCCTTGAATATCGGCGATCGAGATCGGGTCGATACCGGTGAAAGGTTCGTCCAGGAGGATGAACTCCGGCTCGCCGGCAAGAGTTCTGGCAATCTCCAGGCGGCGGCGTTCTCCTCCGGAGAGTTGCACTGCGTGAGTGTGCTCGAGATACTCCAGTCCGAACTGGCCAAGCAGATAGGAAATTTTCTCTGCCTGTTGCTTGCGAGGAACCCCGCGCAATTCAAGGATCATACGAATGTTGTCGCCGACCGTGAGCTTTCTGAATGTCGAGTTCTCTTGAGGCAGATAACCTATGCCGAGTCTGGCGCGCAAATGGATGGGCAGTTTGGACAACTCTTTGGTACCAAGTTTGATACTACCTTTTTCCGGCTTGACCAGACCGAGCACCATGTCAAAGGAGGTGGTTTTGCCGGCTCCATTACGTCCCAGGAGACCTACGACCTCGCCGCGCTCCACATGAAAACTGACATCGTCGACGACTCGTCGTCCACCATACGATTTTTGCAGGTGGGATACCATCAGCGTCTTTTCAGATGTTGCCACTTTTGTCATTGCGATGCCTCTTGAAACCTACTGGATCTTGCTTCTGCCGTCATCTACCAGTCTTGAATTCTGATCGGAAGCCGGTACCGCTTTTGGTACCGGTTTCGGTGCACCCTGAGCGGGGTTCTTCACGATGATGGCGCGCGTGTTGCCTTCGGCCAAAACTTTGTTGTCTTCGACTGTATATGTGATTCTGTCGGCAATCCAGCGTCTGCCGGGTTGGGTAATCTGGGAGCGCCCGATGAAAACTACTCTGTCGGTCTCGCCGTATTCATTGGTTGTAAGCGAAATCTTCGGACCGATGCCTACTGTATTTCCGTAGTAAAGTCGCACCCGTCCTTCCGCATCGACTCTGCCGCTCTCCTTGTTGTAGTCCTGAGCGTCGGAGATTATGATGATCTCTTGCGCGCCTGAGGCGGAAAAATCCATGACCTTCGTGCCTGAGCCAGGCAGTCCGCCCTGGACGTTCTTACCAGCCGCTAGGCCCCCCTTTTTTGCGGTTCCGGCTGTTTTCTCCTGAACCACTCTCGATTTCACATGACCCGTCGCTTGTAATCGCTGCGTAGTCAGGAAATACGTCATCACGTCCGCCTGGGTGACGTTGGCATCCCTCCTTGCCGTGACGTCTCCGGTGAAGACCACTGCCTCAGCCTTCTGATCGGTGCCGTAGACCAATCTCAGATGATTTGATTTGACGGCGATACCCTGGGCGTTGACTCGGACGTTGCCGTGCGCTTCGAACTTGCCGGAATTTCTCTCGAACTCTTGCCGGTCTGCGTCGGTGATGATTTTTTGCGGCTTATTGTCTTGGGCTGGCTTCTTGAGCTCTGGTGTCTTGGACTCGGTGGACTCTTCGGCAGTTTCGTTTTCAGCTTCCGTATCAGGTTCCGCTTCGTCGATTGTCTCCGGATCGCCAAGATCCTTGGGCGGTTGTTTCTTAGGTTTGGCCGCTGCCTTCTTCTCTGGGCCGCCACCTGATGCAGCGTCCATGCTGTTTGACATAACTTCAGAATGAGCGTTGCCTTCAGCAATAATTTTTGCTGCTTTTATATCAAAGGTAAGCTTTCTGGCTCTCACCAGGTTGGCGCCTTGCACCAACGTCGGATTGCCGGTGAAGACAGCCAGCTTCGGTTGCCCGGCTTCATCTCGGAACAGGGTCGCCACAGGCGCCCGAATGATAGTGTCGCCATGTACTACTTTTACTTTGCCGCGTGCAACAACATGATCGTCGGCGAACTCTTGCTCGTCGGCTTGAATGTCGATAGGACCGGTCGAGGTCATCTCCTGGGCGCCTGCAAGAAGCGGCTGAAGCGAGAAGGACATCGCCAGAATTAGTGATACTGCCCGGGTTTGTTTGCGAAAAATACTCATGTAGCCGGCTTTCTGCAAGTTAGGGGTTCCTTAATGGGGTAACTGATGTTGCCTAGATATCGATACTGGCGTGGGTATTGCCACGAATGACTATTTTCTCTAAATTCGATTTCGAAATTGAGCCCTGTGCTGTATTTCCGCTCACCTTGGCTACCCCGGGCCACACGATGTTAACACCCCCGGTAGCGGTGAACTGATTGTTTTTTGTTAATTCCAACTTCTTCGTTTCCAACTGTGCCTGTTTTTCATCACCGACCACTTTCACCTTTGTGTCGCCCTTAGAAGTCAAAATGACTATGCGGGAGATCTCATTTGCTTTGCCGATCGGAGCATTGAGCTGCATGCTCACTTTACCTTCTTTGTAATAGTTAACGTTTACATCTTCAAGCTGAACGTCTTTGGTGGAAGGCTCCATCGTGCCTTTCTTGGCGATAAGCCGCCAGTGGACCGAGTTATCGTCGCCAATCTCTTTGAGCTCATAGTCGTCGACGGTGACTGCCTGAGTCTCCTCTTGATCCTTTTGCTCTTTGGAGAAGGTCTCGATCTCTTTGTCAGCCTGATTGTGGGCGTAATACACAAGCCCGACCAGACCAAAAAGGATCCCCAGAGCGAGCACCAGTTTCAATAAACCCAGGTTGAAGAAACGTCCCATTTATATTAGATCCCTCAATTGCCGACACTTCTCAACGCGATAGCTCTGGAGACATTCGACAGGCACTGTCTGAGGTCTCCCTTTTTCAAATAACCTTCTCCAAGAAAGAAATAGGGTGCAGGACTATTAGGAAATTCCTCGCGACAGCTCTCCCAGACCTTCATTGCCGATTCGATATCGCCTGAATATTCAAGACCGAGATGGGCGCGGTAGAGCCGAGCCCAGAGGTCGTCGGGCTCTTTGGCCAGCACCTCGTCGAGCTTCTTGAGAGCCCGCCTATAATATCCTTTTATTTGCGGTATCACTTCCGGTGCAGCGTTGGCGACAGCATAGTCCATGCCGGTGATCGGCCCCATGTTCGAGAGCGCTCCCATGGGATTGCTCCAAAAACTCTCTTTGGCGGCTGGTTTTGGCGTAACGGCCGGATGGTCGAGGGCGAGCGGCGTGGCCGCTTCAGCGACCTTGGCGACGGTGTCACCGCCTGTGGTGCCCTTAGCCGTGCCGTCCGCGGACACTTCGTCTTCTTTGAGAACGTTGCCCTGTGCTACCCAGTCTGTGTGCCAGTCCTTGGCGCGTTTTTCTTTGAGCGCCAACGATTCGGGCGTTTCGGCTTGAGCGCTGCCGGCGGCGGTTGCCTTAATAGGATCAGCGCTCGCGACAGCCGGCTGAGCCGTCACCGGCTTGGGCAACGCAGCTGGGCTTTCCTGCTTCACCTTCTTCGAATAGCGGGCCAGAACATAAGCCTTCATGTAGTACGCCCAGGCCAGGTGGTATCGCACCTGATTGTCTTCCGGGTAGTACTCAAGCATGTTTTCATATTCATTGATCATCTGATCGAAGTACGCGGCTCCGCCTTTTTGCGAGGCGAGCTTGCGAGCGACACGGATCTCTTTGAGCGCCTCTTCCACCTGGCTGGTCCGCGTCAAAGCGACCGCCAGGACGAAGTGTGCTTCCGGGCTATCTGGAAAGCTTTGTGATTGCTCGCGGGCGAGCTTTGCGTCATTGGTGACTTTGATGTTTTCATTGGCGGTATTGATAGTCAAAGGCATACCGGGCTTGAAAATGATCTTCTTTTTGGGCTTGATCGGCGTGTTGTCATCGACCTGAGCGGGAGTCGCGTCGGCGTCCGAATTTGCGCTCGGGGCACTGCTTGCAGTGGCGTCCATCCCCTCTGTCGATATTGCGGCTGGGCTGTTCGATGCCGAGTCGGATGAAACGCTCGTGGACTTTTGGTCGCCACCAGCGACGCCACCAGTTGTCGTGACGTCGGACGTGCTGTGCTTCTCGACGCGCACGCCGGACTTACCAGAAGAACCGGCATCAGCTGCCGGCGCTGCGTATCCGCTAGAAACTAGGACTGGCACTGTCGCTGCTACCACTAAAGCGTGCCAATGCGATCTCTTTGCGCCTTTCATGATCACCTTCCCGTTTTGCTTTCGTGTTATTGACTTAATGGAATACGAAGGTTTCCAAAAAGTTCCGCTCTCAAGTTGAGAGCTTTCTCACACACGAAGGCATCCCTCTCTCTTATCAGAGAAAGGCTGATCATATCAGAGACTACGGGGTTGCCAGTGGTTAGGCTCACGAGAGAATATTTTTAGATCTGCCTCTTGAAAAGTGGCTATTGGCAGCCTGGCTCAAGCTACCTGCTGCTTTCTTCCAGCCAAGATTAT
>CAZISK010000502.1:0-6238 GCA_964541355.1 uncultured Candidatus Obscuribacterales bacterium | reverse complement strand
ACTCCGACAATCACAGTCGCCATGTCGTATAGTCCGGACGCTCTGACTATCATGTACCCGAGCCCTTGTTCCGCCGAGATGAACTCCCCGATGAAAGCACCCAACAGTGCTAAGCCGATATTGAGCTTCATGGCGTTGACGACCCAGATCAGCGAAGAGGGAAGGATTACGGTCCTGAACGTCTGGAACCGACTGGCGCCGAAGACCTGCATTAAACGTAAAAAGCGAGGTTCTGCCGACGTTGCCCCCTGATATGACTGAACAATTGCCAGTACGACCGTCGATAAAAATGCCAGGGCGATCTTGGAAACAATGCCGATGCCAAACCATGCGATTATCATCGGAGCAAGAGCAAAAATTGGGATGGAACCGAGAGCCGTTATATAAGGTTTTGCTACTGCGGAGACCACTCTCGAGTACCAGAGCGAGAGACCCAGGAACGCACCACAGGTGGTGCCGAGCGCGAAGCCCGCCAGCGCTTCGAGCAGGGTGATCGACGAATGACGCAACAGATCACCAGTGGAAATCAGGGTGGCGAACGCGCTACAAACTTGTTGTGGGCTCGAAAAAATAAATTGCCGTTGAGTGTCCGTCATCGTATACAACTGCCAGACTACTAGAAAAATTATGAAAGGCACGGGATAGAGCATCATCGTGACAGTGCTCTGACTTTGGGCCGCTGCGATTGTTCTTGGATTATTGGAACTTTCTATGCTCATTGTGAGATCACCGCCTTTAGCTTTGCCCAGAGCAGAGAATAATGTTCTGCGAATTCGGCTAAGCCCCTGATGTTCTCTAGATCTCGCTGGCAGCAGTCGAAAGTAACCGAGATGTCGGCTTCGATAGTTCCATTGTTGTTGAGAATCAGCACCCGATCCGACAACGCGATCGCTTCTTCTATGTCGTGGGTAACCAGCACAGCTGCTTTATTGGTATCTTTGATGAAACGATAGAATTCTCCTTCCAAACGAAGCTTTGTGCAAAAGTCCAGTGCGGAAAATGGTTCGTCGAGTAAGAGCAATTGCGGGTTGAACAGGAGTGACTGAATAATACTAACCCGTTGCCGCATTCCTCCGGATAGTTGAGTGGGATACATCTCCAAAATGTTTTCGCTGAGGTGAAACCGGCTCAGGAGATCCATTAGACTAACTTCCCAGAGCTGATTGGGAACATTACCGATCTCTCGTGCCAGCGCCAGATTTGCCTTTACGGTGCGCCAAGGCATCAGAGCGTCTTCCTGGAAGATATAACCTATATTGCATCGACTTTTGTCGTGATCTATGTTTATTTCACCGGCAATCGGTTTCATCAATCCGGCAATCAGGTTCAATAAGGTACTTTTCCCGCAACCGCTTTTTCCGAGAATGGAGACGATTTCTCCTGCCCGAACGGTCAGGGATATGTCGTTAAGAACTGGTAGAGAGGCGTCTTTCTGGTAACTAAACTTCAAACCCGAGATAGACAGTGCCTGTTTCGGTGCCTTGAAGTAAAGATCGCTTGTAACCATATGTGGTACCTGATTTGGAAGAGAAGGATTTACTAGAGCTATGTTGATGTCAGATCACGGTTTGTCCCCGGCGGCCTCCGTGTTCGATTGCGATCGGTGGACTTCGGCCTGCGGGGTGTTGGAGCTGATGGCGGCATCAACGAATGACATATCAACGTTTTCACCATAGCTTCCTTCTGATTTGAGATCACCAAGATCCTTTCTGAGTGCAATTGCGTTGTTCCATGCCTGCTCAGGCAGCACAGGGCTGTTGGGTATCGTTCCGGAATCACGCAACCTGGCAAGTGCATCCTTTACGACTTCCGGTTTTACGTCTGGGAACTCCTGTTTGGCCACTTCGAGCGCGCCATCGAAGTCATTGTGAATATACTCCATCGCCTCTCGTAGCGCTTCTACACAAGACTTAATTTGGTCCGGGTGTTCCTGGGCATATTTCTGCGACACTTCCAGTCCTGTGAAGGCGAAGTCTCCAAGCAGGTCTTTTGGACTGTATACAACATGTCCACCTTGGCCCACGACAATGGAGACAGTCGGTTCGATCTCGATTGCCATGTCGGCTTGATCGGATTTTAACAGCGCTGGCAACGTGCCGAATGCTCCTTGCACAATCTGAGCCTTGTCTGCCTTTCCGTCGGCAAGGATCTTCTTCATCACTGCATAACAAGTAGACGGTGCAGTGTACGCCGCACAGCGATAGTTGTTAAATTCTTCAGGCTTTGAGAATTCGCCAATATCCTTTTTGAGCGTCACCACCCAGAATGGCACTCCTCGTACCACTGCCGCCACGACTTTGCCTTTTTGTCCGTGCTCTCGAGCAATCGCTACAAAAGTAGGATCTGATACACCAAACTGTGCGTTACCCGTGGCCACCGCCGTAAAAGTTTTCTCGTCGCCGCCTGTGCTGACCAGAGTGACGTCTAAACCGTTGCTCTTGAAGAAACCCTTACGTATGGCTACATACAGCGGCATGTACAGGAAGACGTGTCCGTACTGTGCGATGGTCACCGGCTCCACGGATTTAGATCCGGACTTATCCGTAGCTTTGTCCGTATTGTCCGCCTGCGTAGCGCAGCCTGACAGACCGAGCATTGCCAGTAACAGGACGCAGATTTGCTTGATCATTATCTATTATCCAATGGCGTGAATAACAGGCTAATGTACGGAGCAGTACCTGACAATGGGAAAAACCGTATCCGGCGCACCGGTTGATCAATTTTTCCGACACCATATTGCCGTTTGGATCTAATATCTGCTACGTTTTTTAGCTATGAGGAGCGCTGTTCTATTAATAGATTTGCTTGAGGACTTCTTTGTCGACGGCCATCTCGCAGAGATCAGGTCCACGTTGACGAGTAAAATCAATCGTCTTATTCGAATGGCACGAGCGGCGGAGATTCCCTTGATTTGGGTCAGACAAGAGTTCGATGACGATCTCCATGACGCCTTCCTGATCATGCGCAAGCACAATATTCGAATAACGATAAAAGGCACATTCGGTGTCCGTCTCTTGAGCGAACTCGATAGACAATCGACCGACTTTGAAATCGTGAAGCAACGTTACAGCGCTTTCTATCGCACTGATCTCGACTCGTTGTTGCAACGGCTTGGTGTCGATACGCTGATTGTATGCGGTATCAATACCCATGCCTGTGTCAGAACAGCGGTAATCGATGCGTACCAGAGAGACTACGAAGTGATGATCGTCAGGGAATGCGTGGCGTCTCCTGATCAGGAACATCATCGCGTCTCCCTCGATTACCTGGGTGAAGAGATCTCGAGAGTACTGAGCTTGAGTGAGATCGCTTCGATCATTGGAGGCGGTATCTGACAGATGAAACTACTCGCAGCTTGTTGCTTGTAGGCAGTAGTTCATCAAAAAAGCTTCGCCGAGATCGGCTCGATGCAGTCTGGGAGTCGGTGAACGTTGCCTTACGTCGAAATGCACTTGATGGTGATAAGTCGAAGGTCGTGCATGACGATGCCGCACTGCTCGCTCTGACGCTACTGCTGAAGCCCGGAGATACGAAGTGTGAACAGTCCTGGAAAGAGCTGGTGAAAGAAGTCAATGCTCCGTTTTGCCGTCCATCCGACAAAGAATCAGTGCCACTTCCTGCGATGTCTTTCAATCTTGAAGGAAGGAACACGAATGGAATCAATACAGTTGTTCAAGCGAGACTGAATTCAATTCTACAAGACCGATTCAATGAAAAACGTCCCGGCTATTCTCTAGACGGAGAAAGTCAGAAATTTCTCAGCGACGTAGCGGCTATGTTCAATCTATCCAGTGCTGAACGCCATGGTGAGTCTCCAGCCGATGCTCGAAAGGTTGTGATTGACTTGCTTAGACCGACGAAGCCGCTAGATTCATTTTATTCAGACCACCTCACTGCTGGTCGGTTGAAATGGGACGACATTGACAACGTGATTAAACTTCCTCCTGAAATTCGCAAGGCGATTGTAGATCCGTCGATAAGCCATGACATTCATGAAGTCGTTGGTCGACATGCTATTGCAATGGCAGAAAAGTATGCCAAGTTGAATTTAGACAGCCGAACCCTCAAAGCGCTTAACGAACTCGGTCCACGTTTGCGCCTTTATGTCGATAATGTGGTTGAGGCACAATCTTCAACGCTCTCAGATACTCGAAAAGTGTGGGAGATCCGGCGCGCAATTTCAGAGGCCCAACGGCTACAGATCCCGTCTGAAAAAGTTGATATGTTCGTGCGTTCAGTTAAAGAGCTCAGCACCGTCTTTGATACTAGCAGCGTATCGTCACGGGAGACGGCTATGAATAACCTTATGGAACGATTGTCCAGACATTCGCAGTCTGAGTTTGGCCAAGTCAGATTTAAGGTAGTTCCTGACAATGAGCTAGGGCAAGCCAACGCCCAATACGATATGAGTACAGGCGAAATCATTGTGAAAGAATCATATGTGCAGAAGGCTCGTTCGACAAGTGATCTTCTTGTAGTCGCTGGGCATGAGTTAGGGCTCCATTTGCAGAACATACAAATGCTTCGATCGATCGCCTGTGACATGGGAAACACGATTCCGACTAGACGAAGCAGTCCGGTAGGAACACCGGAGTTTCAGCAATACATGACGAGGTTGTGCAGGAATTATGAATCAATGACCGGGTACAAGCTTCAACCGGAAACGGCAGTTAGATTGCTCGAACATCAAAGCGCATCGGTCCCGAATCAAACCGATCCACATGGATCGCGAAAGCTCATACCGCTGTCCGCCAACGAGAAGTTTGCCGCCGAGAAGTACTTTGATTCGTTTGCGATGTGGCGTGACCAGTGCGATCAACGATGGCTTGCGATAACGACCAGCCAAAAGGAAAAGCTTCAATTGAAGTATCACCTCCTAAATCATGAGCTCGTTTCCTACGATCTCGACATGAGAATTGGTAAACGGTTTTCTCCCAGGGAAAATCAGAGCAATGGACCCTGATTATCAACAGTCGTTTACGACTATCCGACCAGGCCATGAAGGAATCGTCGGCGAGAGAGTTCTACAAGCGCTCCAACAGCAAGGTATCAAGCCGGTCAGAGGCGATACTGAAAAATGATCAGATCGACAGCACGGTCCCTCAGTCGTCGACTCGACCTCAACCAATCGTTATTTTCATTCGTTGATCTGATCTAGTCCCGAACAAATGATTCTAGTAATTCGAGCAGACGTGTTTCAAATTGCATTGCCGATTTGTTCTTAGTGCTTTGCGAGTAAAGCGTATTGCTCAGAACCACTGCGGTAAATTTCTTCAATGTCGGTGCTCGATGCGCGATGGTTGAAAGTGCCTCCGTAAGGGAGCGCCGCACTAAATCATCATTTCCAACGTCGACTATGAACGAAGGAATCTCAGTAAAAAGTCTTTCCTGAAATTCGAAATCAAAATCTTTAGAAGCTTTCCGCCCAATTCGAACACAGATTCGACGAATCTCCTCGGCGGCTGATCGTTGCAACGCATCTGCATTCCCTGTGATCCGTATGGTGGCCAGCCGCAAAAGCTCAAGTCTTGCTTCACGCCCTTCGGCTGAGTGCAATCGTGATAATTTGGCGAGTTGTTCGAATTGACTAGCTTCTTTTTTGTCATCCTGAGAATCAGGGACTGTCAGGGTCTGTTCATCAGCTGGTTTTCCAGTCAGTGTTGAAGGTCCTGTGTGATACTGTGACCCTGTACTCTTAGAGATGTCAACTGCGGCTATACGATCAGACTTCTGATTCAAGTCTGGTTCTGGCTCGACCCTTGCCGACACCGACGATTCCGACGATTCCGCCAACTTGCTTTCTACGTAGCCGATCATGGTTTTGAACAGATTACTCGGAGTCGAGGCAGCGCGAGTTTTCGCTGTTCGACAAGTGTGCGGAGTCTCCTCGTCTAGTCCTACAATATTGAGTTGAGGAAGCATGCGATCGACATTCAAAGGAGTGTGTTTGAAGGTCGTGCAGTACATGGCGCTGGACTCATCAGGTACTTGAGGTCCTTGAGGTCTTTGAGCTCCTTGAGCTCCTCCTTCTCCTCCTCCGCGCATGCGATCGAATTGGGTGCTGCATTCTCCCGGAATGTCGGATGTTTTGTCAATATTTTTGATGTTCACTCCGGTCACCTGAGCGGCATGGACTGGCGCTGCAGATGGTGACAAGGTCGCAGGTTTGAGACGGTACATAAGTCCTCCGTGTGGTGTTACTGTTGAAGGTCGTCAATCGTTAGAACTACTCTTTGAC
>CAZISK010000501.1:0-6247 GCA_964541355.1 uncultured Candidatus Obscuribacterales bacterium | reverse complement strand
CCCACATCCGCAGGTGAACGTCGAGGTTGAAATTCTTCTGCGACTGCAAGTGGCGCTTGGCGTTGTCGAGCAGGCTCTTGGCGTCGGGCGCGCCGCCCATGACTGACGAGGAATCACGATAGGGGTAGAATTCAGCGTACTTGATGTCGTCCAGGAGAACCATCTGGACAGCACGCCTACCACTCAGTCCATCAAAAACATTAAGAACCGCCTCGGTATCGGTGAGCTCCAGTATGTAACGTCTCTTCGAGTCACGAACCAGCGAATACGCCATCAGGAACAAGAAGGTAGCGAACGCGATGGACGCTCCAGCGATGGTAAACGACCAGAAGAAATTGTATTGGAACGTCATCAGCGCAACCGAGAACCAGAGCACCATGAACATCAATCCAATAACGATAGCAACCCACATCACGTTAGAGCCCACTCGCCTGACGTGGGGATCGGATTCCAATCGAATTGCTTGGTTGAGAGTCGCTACCATGGTCATGCGCTCCTAACGACCGTTTTTGATCCATGCAGCCGAATTGTCCATCGACAGTATGCCCGGAATTGGTGGCGCGGCAACGGTAGCCTGATTAATTGTTGGACTGAGTCATCGAGCTTGACCCGCTTTCGTCTCCACACTTTCAATCTTACCTGGCAAACGGTACAACGGATGGCAGGCTACAGGAAGGTTGTGAGGTCATCAAGAATGTAGCGCACTATTCCAAATGCAGATGGTCGGCAGCAAACTCTGCCTGGCAAACGGTAACAACGGATGGCAGGTTACAGGAAGGTTGTGAGGGCATCGAGAATTTAGCGCACTATTCCACATGCAGTGCCATGCCCGGCAGCAAACTTTGCCTGGCAAACGGTAACAACGGATGGCGGTCTAACCGAAGATTGTGAGAGCCATCAAGAATGTAGCGCTATTCCACAGGCAATGCGCGACCATGGCCGGCAGCAAACTCTTAGTACGCTCGAACACGAAAGCGAAGAGCGCGCCCAGCACGAAAAGCTGCAGCGCTCCCCCCATGTCCATGTGGGCGAGAGAGAACAATGTCGCGCTGATAACGATAGAAGGGAAGACTCCCAATCTTCGCCGCAAAAATGTGTAGAGGAATCCTCTAAACAATGTCTCTTCGCACAGCGCCGGTAAGACTCCGAGGGTGATCAGGAACATGACCACGGCAAGAGGATTGGTGTCTTTAACCGACGATAGCACAATGGCGACAATCGGGTTGGTCGATCCCTGAGAACCGAGCTTGGTGGCAATGATAGTTGATACCACTACGAATGGAATCGCCGCGAACCAGGTCAGCACTCCAGCTAGAACCAGGCCCATTGGGCCTCTTCGTTCTGTGCGCCAACGGAATCTAATTCCCTCAACAAATTTAGTCTTGTGTGATCTAAAAGCAAAGAGCCAAATGTATAGAAGTGCCGGCAAATTTTGTGAAAGGTACAACCCAGCCGTAATCAGGGCCACGGTAAATGCACCCTGTTGAATCGCTATATTGGCCAGGTCTTTGGATAAACCCTTTAAAAGTGGGCCAACCAGAAATTCAGTCGACAACCAACCGATAAAAACCGCATAGACTACCTTCCAGCCCCAATCTTCCGGCGAGGAGATCTTACTGCGCTCATCCTCGCTTGTTGGCGACCTCGGCAAAAGAAAGATCTGAGCAATAATTACAATTACGCCGACAAGTCCAGCAATCACCGCCGCCACCATAAATATGGCAAGGCGTACAACATAGTCACGGTAATGCGAAACGAAAGCGTCTACACCCGCCTCATACTCCTGCTTAGTACCGGAAGCCTTGATCAGCTGAACGCCAATCACATCCTGATACCACCCGGCAGGCATCTCTTTGCGCAAAATTGATTTGTATTCGCCGACCTCACCTTTACTAATTTTTCGATTTACATAAACAGCGGTCAGCAAGCGCGAAATATCTCGAGCTTTATCGGTATCGATCTTCTTGATACGTTGGAGATCATCATCAAAAGGCTTTCCAATCTCAGAGTGGACCACGACGCGTTTTGCCAGAAGCGAAGAGGATTCCGGCGCCAGGGCTATAGCTTTGCTGAGCGAATGCTCTCCGTCGGTGTACGCCTTATCAAGAAGATCCTGAAATGTCTTATTCTCTTTCTCGGTGCCCTTCATGAATGGCTTCATCGCTGTAAATACGGAAGTCATTCGCAAACTGAGTTCGGCCTTGTCGGACTCGACAAAGACCTCGTTGCCTCCTTTCCGCCCGTCCAACGTCGTATAGATTGAGCCGATCACGAAAAGCGTGGCAAAAACTAGATATAGATGAATCAATAGCTTCTTCTGTCCGTTTTTCAGAACAAAAGAGAGACCCGTAAGAACAATGAATCCTGCTAGCCAGGCATAGTAAGTATCGCTAAATTGCAGGTTGACCTCCTGGCAACAAAACGGGTCCGTTGCTCCAGTATAGCCCAGTTTGGGAACGGGCGGCGAATGGCGTAGCCCCAACCAATCATGGCTGTAAGAGGCGCGACGCCATGCGTCGCCAACATAGGGACTCAGACAAGCGAAAAACTTCGAAAACGCGCGACGACCTTCCCGGCGGCTTAACCCGCGTCCCGTTCGAGCTCACACGTCACACCCCGAGCCTGGCACCACATACGGTGCCCAACCCAGATCGCTCAATGCGAACTACAAACAACGAGAACATTGCAAGCGTGAACTACATTCCACCGCCGCCAGCATCGCCACCCATAAAAGCGTTGCCGTACTCGCCAAGCTGTCCGAAACCGCTAAATTCACCGTAATCGCCGAACGTGTCAAGTCCGCCGAACTCCGTCCCGACATCATGCAGGAAGTCTTTGTCATCATCCGGATAGTACCGGTCAGCGCGTGGCTGCTGGTCCGGATAATAGCCCCAGGGGAAAAACCTGGAAAGCTTCTTCCTACGCAAGAATCTGGGCAGCTTGACGAAACCCAAGCCTAACAACACGAGTGCTGCAAAGCCTAATTCCGTCAGAAGTACATTGGTGAAGTTCATTTCGTATTGATGCCCTTTTCGGGGCTAACGCCTTTGTAAGGAGCATCGTACGAAGCGCCCGCCAATAAGTCAACTGCTTAAGTGGGGATATTACTCAGCTTCTGTAAACAAGGCAACATGCTGGTTGCCTACGGTGCTCACCGACATGTGAGGCGTCTGGGTGCGCTTGAAGGTCTCAATGTAACGTCTCAAGGCTTCGCGTATGAGGTCGGATCTGGTTCGGTGTTCTACTTGTGCAACAAAGTCAATCTGCTCGAGCAGACCTGGGGGAAGAGCAACAAGTACTTTCTTAGGCATACGTGGTCCCTTTTAATATTCACTACGAAAGATGGTATATACAAAAATGCACGAAGCCATCTGCGCCCTGGGCATTCGCAAGTAGACCCGGGATCGAAGAAACATCTGGCTTCCGTTTTAAATTTACACGTAACAGGCCATTTTCGGAAGAGCTAAAACGCCCATAAACACGCAATACGGGTGAAACTAATATAAAAGCTTTTTTTAAATCTGCAAAACCCTGTTTTCTCAAGAGCTGCTTGCTAAGCGGCTTTCATAAAGACCGCCCTGAGAGGATCTTGCCGGTTTGTTTTTTTTCGATAAGCACTATTGCTTTTTGCCGGTGAACAAAAACATGTAATAATGCGGATCTTATTGGTATATGAGATTGTCTATTCGTATGGCCGACAAATCCGAACTTCAACCAAAACAGTTGACCGCCAATGTCAAAGCCGGCGGCTGCGCAGCAAAACTGGGAGCAGCCGAGCTGGCAAAACTTCTAGCGCATTTCCCTCAGAAATCCCCACCTGAGCTGCTTGCCGGCATCGGCAATTTCGAAGATGCAGCTGTTTACAAAATTTCAGATGATGTTGCAATTGTCCAGACCATCGACTTTTTTCCTCCCGTAGTCGATGACCCATATCTATTCGGTCAGATCGCAGCGACCAACGCGCTGTCCGACATATATGCCATGGGAGGCAGACCGATTCTTGCACTCAATGTACTGTGTTTTCCCACTTGCGATTTTGATGAGCAGGTCCTTGTCGACATCTTGAAAGGCGGCGCCGAACAAGTTGAAAAGGCGGGCGCAGTGATTGCGGGCGGACACTCGATCCAGCTTGAACAGCCGGTCTATGGGCTCGCGGTAACAGGTCTGGTCAAGCCTTCGGAGCTACTCACCAATGGCGGTGCCAGGCCTTTTGACAAGCTCATACTTTCAAAGTCCTTAGGAGCCGGAATTGCCCTGTTGGCGCTCAAAGCCGAAGTGCTCTCGAATGCATCCAAGACGGCACTTCTCAATAACCTCACTCAACTCAACTCGAAAGCGTTGGAGTGCGGAAAGAAATTTGATCTTCACGCCCTCACGGATGTCACAGGCTTCGGGCTGGCCGGTCATTTGCATGAAATGGCTAAGGGCAGCGGTCTTAAGTGCAGGATTTCGGTGGACAAAATAGAGACATTACCAGACGTCATCGAGCTTGCACAGCAAGGCTTTGTGCCGGCGGGAGCATATGGCAATCGCGATTCATACAAGGACTCAATTGCATACCTTAATAAGGTAGAGTTGGAAATGGAAGATCTGATCTTCGACCCTCAAACCTCAGGAGGGCTCTTGTTTTCCGTTAAGGCCGACCATGCTGCCCCCTTGCTTGAAGCGCTCGAAGCCAACGGGATGGACGCTTGCATTATCGGCGAGATGCTGGAAGTTGGAAACAACGAAACCAAGGGTTTGGTTGAGGTTACGAGCGGTTGATATGCAGTATGATCCATAACGATGTAGGAACGGAGCTATTGGTATCACGCCATGGAGAGAGAAATTGATCTACGCGGGCTGACCTGCCCGGAGCCAGTTCTTCGAACGAAGAAGCTCTTGGACGACAAGAGCATAATCAAGGTTGAAGCGCTCGTCGAATCAGAGGTTAATGTGAAAAACCTGGCGAGATTGGCTCGCTCACAAAAGGTTTCGATGAGCTGCTCGAATGAAGGAGATTTTTATCGCGTCGTGCTCACGCGAGCAGAGACCGAGCCGCTCAACGCCATGGAAGAGCTTGCCATTCGAGAAGCGCAGAAGGAGACCAACAAACAGAGGGTTGGCACAATTGTGTTTATCTCCAAAGACACTCTCGGAGAAGGAGACAGGGACTTCAGCGTCAGTCTGCTCAATGTCTTTTTGCAAACGATGTTCGACGCCGGTCACCGCCCGCGTGCCATACTCATGGCCAACACCGGTGTAAAGCTCATGGATCCTGACGGCTCGACGTTGCCAGTTTTGAGCAATTTTGCCGAAGCCGGTTGCGAGGTTTTGGCGTGCGGTTTGTGTGTGGACTACTACGGTCTTAAGGGCAAGGTGCCTTTAGACCAGATAACCAATATGTTCACGATCTGTGAATATCTAATGAATGCCGATCGCGTGATAACACCGTAGCGGCAGACCTTTAGTCGACTTAGAGATTCCGATCGTAATTGCTGAAGAAATCGGAATCGAAGAGGATCTTGAACAGGAAAACGCTCATGGCAATCGAGCAGCCAATAATCGCGATTATGACAGTAATAGAAATACTGTGGAACAAGCCCACAAGTTGACCTATGAGTTCCATCGAAAAATTCCTGCCATCAAGCTATTTGGCAACTCAAGTGTAATGCTTGTATGAGAAAAAGCATAGTATGCCAAGTACTTGTCATTGGGAGGAATACGGTGGCTATTGCCAGAAACACTGGCTTGTTAGGACTCTCAATATCTCAATTATTGGATAGGTTTAATATTCGAAGTCTTGAGAACCAGCCATTCACAGAATTTTCAAAACCTCGTCACTGTATATGGTGCGTCGATCAAAAGCACAGCTAGAGCTCGCATTCGTGTACCAATGGCATCTTCCACACAGTCTTCGTATGGCTACCGAAAACACCTAAACTCGGAAGTTTACTTGACCGCGATCGATAGGAGAACTGCCATGAGCAATGTCTACACTTGTCAGTTCAAGCGGGAATTCATTAGATCGTTAACATCGCTCATCTCAGGCAAGCCTTCATAAGCGCTTACATTAGTCGTACAAAGAGCGCCCACCGCACTGGCAAAATCGTTGAGCAGCCGCAATTTGTCCAGATCGAGGTTGTCGACGAAAAGAGATAGATTTGCCTGCTCGCCTGCTCCATCATAAAGAGCTCGCAAGAAGCCGGCCACGTAGGCGTCTCCGGCACCGACGCCGGAAATACAATCGACTTTATAGGCTTGACCC
>CAZISK010000500.1:0-6249 GCA_964541355.1 uncultured Candidatus Obscuribacterales bacterium | reverse complement strand
TCGACACGCCACTTCACCATTCCCTCATCACTTTCTAACATGGAGGCTTTGGGGGAAACTTCCTGCATTTTTGGCTGTTTTGAAGGAAACTTCCTTTGAGGTGCGGCAACCTGCCCACTTTACCATCCCCTACAAACCCTTGGACGGAAGGCGACGCCATGCGTCGCGCAGGACCTGAAAGACATATTCAGAAGAAAGGTATATTAAGGAAATTAAGTGCAACAAATGTCTACCGAGCGCTATTTTTGGAAACAATAAATAAATTGCCAGCCTTATAGAGAGTTCAATTGCAGGAAACACCGAATACCGAAGAACGATCCCATTCAGATAAGGCGTCCGTTCAAAAGCTAGGTCTTGTCTTAACTGGTCTTCAAATTGCATTGTTCCTTTCGGCATTGGATCAATCAATCCTCAACATTGCGATTCCCAAGTTCTCCCAAATCCTGCAATCAAGCGAGCGCGCGCCGTGGTTAATCACTTCCTATTTGTTGTTCTCGACCGTCGCCACGCCGGTTGCCGGAAAACTTGCCGATATCTTCGGCGTCCGAGTCGTCCTGTCCTTGTCCACGCTGCTCTTCGCGATAACCTCGCTGTTGTGCGGAGTAGCCGGTGCGCTTCCAATTCATTTTCTGAGCGCCATGGATCAACTGATCGTCTTCAGAGCCCTACAGGGCACCGCTGGTGGTGCGATGCTCGGACTGTGTTTCATAGCCATTGGCGATCTCTTCTCTGCGCAACAACGGGGGCGGTACCAGGGACTTCTCGCGGCCGCCTTTATAGTGGCAGCACTCATCGGCCCCACGCTGGGAGGTTGGCTCACCGAATCTGTCAACTGGCGCCTCATCTTTCTAATCAACGTACCGTTGGGACTTCTGTCTTTTGCGTTGCTGGTACACTCATACCCCGACACACAAAGAACGCGCGCAAGAAATTCGATCGACTATGCTGGAATAATACTATTCATAGTGGCGATCATTCCGCTCCTTCTTGCCTCATCGGACATAGGTAGAGATGGATCGATAAGTGCGCACTCAGCCCTTTTGCTTTCGGTCTCGATCTGTTCACTTGCTGCGTTCATCTTCCGTGAGAAGCATGCCTCCGAACCGCTAATTCCGTTGAGTTTGTTCGCCAACGGAATGCTCTCGATCTCACTGTTGACTGTTTTTGTAACCGGAGTCGGACTATTCGGATCGATGCTGCTTTTTGCTATCATGCTTCAGCAACTTTACGGAATGAGCGCGGTGGCAACCGGCGCGACGCTCACCCCGCTCATGGTTGTAGTTGCCGGAGCTAGCATAGCCGGCGGTCTCATAGTGTCAAAAACTGGGAGGTACAAACTTCTATGCCTGATTTCATTGGGTGGAATGGCGGTCGCAACGGGATTGATGGCTAAGCTGGGACCAGGGTTTTCAAACTGCCAGTTCATGACGTATGCCACCGCTGGTGGTGTCGCACTCGGTCTTATGCTTCCGGTGCACAGCATCATAGTTCAAAATGTCGTAACAGGCAGGGAGCTAGGGATAGCCACCTCGATGACACAGCTTTTCCGCTCTTTGGGCGGAACAATTGGAACCGGCACTATGGGTGCAGTTATGATGAGCCTCGCGAAGAACTCCACACTGCATGAATCGATCAATTTCACACTTCAGAGCTACGCGGTCCTGCTCGCACTGACTATGGTGCTCAACCTGTTCTTACCAGAGGCTCCACTGAACAAGTAACAGAACCAATGATCTTCGGGAAGTCCTCACCATCGAGATTCCGCAGCAGGTTCCTCAGCGCTGAATGGGCGATGTGCCGAAGCGTCATCGTTGATCGGTCTCAACGAGGTTCCCTAACCGATGAGGCTTCTACGGGCGACGCTTGGCGTCGCCCCTCAATTCGTGAGATGCGTCATTCGTTGTGGGAAACCTCACCGAAGTGGGTCTTTGATGGTTGGATTTAAAACCTCTGCGATTTCAGTTTGAAGCCCTGAGCTTGTTGTAATAGGGGGTATCATGCAAATTGATTTCCCTGACGTTGGCAAGTGTCATTGACCGGGCTTATGATGCGTAGGTATGATGGGATGAATTATTCATTCCATTTACTAAAAGGTGATTTGATTACTATGGAGCGCCGGCTGACGTACGTAACTATCGGCTTGGTTTCAATCGCCACTATTCTGCTTGAACTTGTGCAAATGCGTATCCTATCGTTCATCTTTTGGAACCATATGGTATACCTCACAATTTCAGTAGCGCTTCTGGGCTTTGGAATAAGTGGTAGCCTCGTTGCTATTTTCGCCGCACGATTATTCACAGACAGGCGAAAAACATTAAGCAGGCTGCTTTTGGGATTTGGGGCGGTTACTGCCTTCACGTTAGTCGCCACAGTTTTTCTGCCATTCTTGGGTTTCTATACATCCATTCTGAAGGTTTTGTATTGCTACGTAATATATCTCATTCCTTTTGTCTTCTCTGGTGCAATCATAAGCATTCTTCTGTCTTGTACGGAATACAACGTTGCACGACTGTACGCAGTCGATCTCCTGTGCGCCGGAGCGACGTGCATAGCTTTCTTTTTCCTCTTGCCGCTCCTGGAACCAACGAGACTAATTGGTTTGATCGTCCTCGCTATGGCATTGCTAAGCCTCTTTTGGTCCGATAAAGGCGAAAAATGGCTCAAAGTTGGTGCGGCAGCTGTGACAGGAATTGGTGTATCGCTCGTTTCGATCGGGTCCAATGACGTAATTCCTTTATATCCTGAGATTTATAAAGAACTCGTTGCGAATATTGCCAGGGACAAGAAAATTGAAACAACAGTTTGGACACCCTTGTGTCGTATTGATGTCGCTTCCGGAGGTGACCATGACAAGAAAATAACGCAAGACGGGACAGCACCTACCAAGATGTGGTCAGCCAAGCAAGTCGAAGAGATTTGGACTCAGATAAAACAAGACTCCGACAAAGAGTTTACTACGATGGTGTTCCAAGTTAAACCACAACCAGACCTGGCAATTATCGGAGTAGGCGGCGGAAGAGACATAATAGATGGGCTTGGGTACGGCGCAAAGTCGATAGTGGCAGCTGAATTGAATCCTGCTACTTATGAGCTCCTGAGCAGTCGTTACGCCGATTTCAATGGTCATCTTTGCAAAGACCCGCGGCTAACGTTCCTGAATGAAGAAGGGCGCAGCATGCTGCGGAAGCAAAATAAGCTGTTCGATGTCATCCAGGTCACCGGTATTGATACGTTTGCTGCTCTCAGTAGTGGTGCCTATGTTCTTAGTGAAAACTATCTGTACACCGTCGAAGCGTTTCAAGAGATGTTCAGGAAGCTGCGACCTGATGGCATTCTTTCCTTCACGCGCTGGAATACTACGCCTCCAAAAGAGTCGCTTCGCTTGGTGGGCTTGGGCTGCGAAGCATGGAAACGTAGTGGTTGTAAAACGATTGATCAACAGTTATTTGTTTTTATGGGTAATGAGTGGTGGGCAGTATCGCTGTTCAAAAACAGTCCGTACACAATGGACGAGATGGAAGTCTTCGGCAAAGCCGCAAAAAAGAGAAATCTAAATGTCTTGTACTGGCCGAAAATATTGCCGGCGGACCAGCAAGAATCGATGGAGCGTGATTATTACAAACCAGCCACAAAGGAAGTACAAGAGTGTAGCTCTTCATTTAACGATCTCATACTCTCCTATGCCCGTGGGCAAGAACAAAAGTTTTTCGATAGCTACCCATATCGGGTTAGCCCCACAACCGATGACTCGCCATTCTTCTTTGAATACTACAAGAAAAACTTATTTTCCGTAGCTGACTTCAATCTGCTACGAGGGAACGCTGCGCTTTTGACACTATACATAGTGCTCGCCGAAGCGACCGTTTTTACCGTGTTCGCCATTTTTTGGCCGCTTTGGAAATTTCAACGACAGGGAATCCGAGTACCACATTCTCTATCATTCAGCCTCTTTTTTACTGCAGTCGGGATTGGATTTATGCTCGTAGAGATCTGTCTAGTACAAAAGAGCGTCTTGTTCCTCGGTAATCCCCTGTACTCTCTGCCTGTCGTATTAGCCAGCCTGCTTTTGAGTGCTGGGCTCGGTAGTTGGTGTGTGAGCAAAATACAATGGCCGACTAAGAAAGCAATGACAATTTTCGGTGTACTTCTAATCTGTTGCCTGCTTTTGCTTTCTGTTTTTGTAAATACTCTATATTACAATCTAATGCACTTACCACTTGCCGTGAGAATGGCGACGACGGCTTTGATTGTCTTACCGATCGGCTTACTGATGGGAACATTTTTGCCGATTGGATTGAACAACGTGAGCACCAAAGCAACGAGTTATACACCTTGGGCTTGGGGAATCAACGGATGTTCTTCCGTTTATGGTAGTTTCTTTGCCATTATTTTGGCAATCAACTTCGGTTTCACCGTTGTCCTTATTGCCGGAATGCTTGTTTATATCGTAGCCGTTTTAGCTGCAGTACAGTTTTCCAAAGACTAACCCGCTATTCAGCCGATGACCAGCGTTTCCGTTGGGCTACGCAGTTCGTAGGTAACGCCTCGCCATTGAATGCGGTTGGTCAAAACAGAATACAGCGTCCAGAATGGTAGAACCAGGTGCGCTAGAGGTATAGCAAGACAAGAGCTTAACAGCGATTCGCTCAGATGCTGAGACCTGTCGGTCAATACTCTCTGCCACAATCTCCTCGCCTTCAACAAGAAGAAAACCTCCACAGGAATGATCGTAGATCCCGCGAAACTTGCCACGGCGGCTTGCATGTCACCTGTTGACGCCCAGCGCGATAACGCCACCACCATCAGTGCCAGCCACGCCAGCATTACCGAGGCCCTCATTATCGCTCTTTGCCAGAGCTCCGGATAATAGATTTTGGTGAGAATCAACTGCCTGTTGGTCCACTCCACGATTTCGCCAACCGAAGCATCTCCGTCACTGGCAACCAAACATCGAGGTACGAAGCGAACCGTCAGACCCAGTTTCTTCACAGAGGTGGTAAGTGAGAGATCGTCGTCAGCAGCCCGATCCCAGGCGGCGAGGACCCCTGCGCGCTCAAAGGTATCCTTCTTGATCGCCATCGCGCCGCCCCAAGCAAAAGCATACTTCGGGTTGGCCAATTCCCAGGCTGACATGCGATTCCACAAAGATCGAAGAACTGATGCCCAATTATCCGGCGAAGCTATATAAAATCGATATCCGGTCGTCACCCCCACTTGAGGATCGGCCAGCGGCGCGACAAGCTGACGCATGAAATCCTCCCTGGCGATTACGTCCGAATCGACGAAGACGATGACCTCCGATTCCCCTCTTACAAAGGTAAGCGCGTGAAGCTGATTGTTGATTTTTTGCGAACGCTGAAGGGCTATCCCTGCGACGACCACCCTGGACTTTTGGAACCTTGAAGAGAGTTCCACCAAATGCGAATATGCCGGATCGGACTCCTGCGCCACAGCAAAAATCACTTCAAAGTCCGGATAGTCCTGCTGGAGAAGCTTTTCAACGTTTTCTCGAAAAGCTGGATCAAGTCCTTTGCATGGCAAGATTACAGATGCTTTAGGAAGGACGTCTTGCGGCGAGCGGTTCAGCTCTTTATCCACATAATCATAAAGTCTGCGAAACGCGACAGACTGTACAACCGCGACGACGGCTGTAACGACTACTAACAATAATGTCACTACGAGCATGCTTTTTCAGCAATCCTCGTTACCGACTGGAATGAATTCCAAAGTATAATGCCAAGCTTGGCTATCTTCCAGTTGAATCTCGTTTGATGTAGACGGGACTGCCAGCCGCACCGCCTCGGGATTCCGCAAAGGAAGCCGACTAGGACTCGCAATTGTGACAGGCGGAAACTGAGAGTTAAAAGCTGGTCATACGGATTTTCTGTACATGGTCGGAAGACTCAAATCTGGCAGCCGGAAGTTAAAACAAAGTCATAAGTCTCAGTCACTTGTCCGAGAAAAAAATGAGTCATCCAAATATTGAGAGATAAAACCTGAGTCATGCGTGGCGTTTTATACAAAGTATTCAGTGCACTGGGTAAAGGCAAAGTTGGTCGACTGGAAGCCGATAGCCACAATCCACGGCAGGCACAGCTCCGCAAGCTCAATGAAATACTTGCGAACAACGCCCAATCGCGATTCGGAAAAGAACACAACTTCGCATCGATTCGAACCTGGGCTGATTTCGACTCGTCTGTGAAGGTCAGAGACTACGAGCAGATTAGACCTTATATAGATTCACTTACC
>CAZISK010000499.1:0-6254 GCA_964541355.1 uncultured Candidatus Obscuribacterales bacterium | reverse complement strand
CCCAAGTCCTGCATATCTTTCGTTCCACAGCCGATAGCAGCACGAGCCAGAGGAACCAGGACGCTGGCGCTGTATCGATCGAGGGTGTGTGCTTTGCCAAGCTCGACAACCGCTGCCTGCGGTTGATCGACGCTGAGGAAATACTCGCCTCTAATCAAGTGCAATACCGAGCTATTGGGCTGATACTCGAGCGCCTTGTCGGCAAACTCCTTCGCGGTTGCCAGATCGTCCGTCTGCAAATTCGCAAACGCCAAGCCATACTGTATATCCCAAATTACCTCAGGTGATAGGTTTTGATTGTTGGCGAGTTCAAGAGCCCTGGTCAAATATTTCTTGGACTCTTGAAACTTCTTGGACGAGTTCAGGTACTTGCCCATAACCGCGTTCAACACCGCAGAATCAGGATACTGCTTCAGCTCTTTGCCGGCCTCTTCGCCCGCCTTCAGTATCTCTTCCTTGGAAAGCGCCCAGACATACATGACTCGGCTGCGCTGAGAGTCTTTGTTCTGCTCGAATGTATTTTTCCAAATTCGCCCGTCCCTTTGCCAGAGATAATCTCTCCAATTGGTTAAACCGATAAAGGCGAGGAGAACGACTGCCATTGCCGAAATCGTCACTACGAAACGCTTTTGACAGAGATGGGCGACGAGCAATCCGGCCGGCATACACATTGCCGCCAGAGGAAGATACATGCGTCTATCTGCGACCACTTCAGGCTGAGGTCTCAAGAAGTCCGGCAGGAGCGCGAGTACAAAAAACACTAACGGAAATGATACCAATAGTGATGCCCGATATCGCCAGGCGAGGAACAAGAATGCCGGCGGCACGAGGGCACCGGCTATGGCAAATGGATCTGAAAAGCCGGTCGCCAACGACATCGGCGGATCCAACGATTGTCCATAAGGAACGATCATTACCCGAAGATAATAGGTTAAAAGCGTCTTGCACTGAGTTGCGATGTATTGAATCGGAGGCAGAGTCGCGAGCCCGAATCCATTGCCGATAGGGGCGTCGGCATCGAGCAACAGGACGAACGGTACCACGAGCGCCACCACCGATATAGTCAACAGTTCAAGCGGTCGCGCTCGCAGCCAGCGCTCCCAGGTTTCGTCCTTCGGTTTTAACATCAAAGCGAGGAAGACCATGGCCGCCGCTACAGTCAACCCTTGTGGCCCGGCAGAGAGTCCAAAAAACAAGAAGAAATAGGAAAATCCGTATCCGATTAGCGCATCCTTCGTTTGCTCAGGCTTCGCGAGGAACCCGCGCAGGAATGCCAACAGAGCAAAAAGATAATTGAACAAGACCAGAAGCGCCGATCTAGCCGAGATGTAGGCGACTGACTCAGAGGCCAGCGGATGGCAGGCAAAGATAAGAGCGGCACTGGTAGCCACGATGTATGGATCGATTGTCGAGTCCTGCTTTCTCTGATTGTGAAGGGAGGCGATTTTCAAGGTGACGATGAAGAGCAAAATGCAATTTGCCAGATGCAGGCAGACGCTGTCGCCATGAAATACAGAAGGAGAGCTTATCGTTCCGAAGGCGATGTCGGTGGCATAGGTGGCGCGCACGAGAGGTTGGGACAACGGACGGACAAATGCCTCAGCCAGAAGGTTGAGCATGCTTTCGCCCCATTCTTTGGTGACGGTGCGAAACGGCGACAGATTGAAATAATCGCAATAGGCATAACCACCCCACAAAGTAAAGGCATACGCCGCGCAAGCAACAAACGCAACGAGCGCCACCATCCGACCGGCGCGGTGCCAATCTACAGTCGGAGCGGATAGTGTTTTGGCCTCGGGCTCGCCTTCTTTCTCTTTGGCGGCTCTGCGCTCCGCAGCCTTTTTCTTGTAGTATCTGTCAACTCGTTTGTCAGACATTTGATTGTTCTCGACTACTCAAACAATTATTCCAAACCGGTCTCGAGCCGAAAAGCCACCTCTAGAAGTCGCCTTTGCCGTTGTGAACCCACTCCTCGAACGAGGGTGGTTCCGAGATCTGCTCGCCCTCCGTCCGCCCCGACTGCTCCCGACTGAAGTAGTCGACCAACAAGTCACTATAGCGCTTCATGTCGCGGTCAGGCAAATTGCCTTTCGGGGACTTCTTGGTTTTCTTGTCGCCAGCAGTCTCTTGTTTCCCTGCCACCAGGGTCGTAAAAATCAGGTCCTTTTGCTCTCTGGATTCCGGATTAGCAAGCTCCGGTTCTATCTTCGACGAGAGCTCTTTATTATCCCCGCCAGTCAGGCGCTCTTGCCTTTTGCGGCCGGATGACTGAGACTCCGACTTCAACAGGTCTGAAGCGCCAGAGACCAGGTTCGGCTTCGGCAGGCTGAGGACACTGTGCCCAGGTAGCTCACCATCGGTCGGTTTCGTCCGAACTGAAGGTACAATCTGGCTCGAGGCAATCTTTCGCTTAGTCTTAACTGCTGCAGGGTAACCGGCGTCGCCTGAGAACTCAGGATGTCTGGCAAGAAGTTTTTCAAACTCATCCTTCTTTTCACGGACGTCGTCATAGGATACAAAGTCCGGGGTTACCCGAGACAGATCCTTCAGAGCCCTGCCATACTGCTTCTCTTTGGCGAACTTGTACGACCTCAACCAGAGACACTGATTCAACACTGAACGCGCCCGGGGCGGGAGGTCTCCTTTTTCCGTTCGGTCGAGTTCTCGTAAAGTTCTAATCGCATTATCGAGCTCATAGCGCCTCATGTTTTCCTCGGCGTTGGCGGCAATCTTGTCGAGAGCCTGCAAGCGTTGCTCATGACGATTCCACTGAGTGGTAGCACTGACAGTGCCAACTACTATCACAAGGCTCAGCACTAGAAAGACAAGCGGTGTCGGCACCCTTTCCATAACACTCTCAAAGAGCACGACAAAGGTTGTCAGCGAAAAAACGTTTCTAAAATTCCTCGATTCACAGATCAGCTTATCGAAAGATCCCAAGAGTGAGGATCGATTTTTCGAGTCCGTAGAAAACAGGTAATCGAGCGCTTCGTGATTGGTCTCGGTCGCTTTCTTGAATACCGCATCGTAAGTTTTGTCGATTCCGACAACGCTTCCAACTGTCCTGGATTGGCTTGTGGAGCTTTGCTCAAGGCTCTGACTACTTTTGCAGTCTATGTTGTTGGAAGAGGAAAGCGAAGGCACCGCGTAAACCGCATGTTCGGATTGTTCCTTTCCAGGCGTTGCCGGCGCTACTTCAGACTTGGTACGAACGACTTTGCCATGAGACGACTTTGACTTGTTCGCAATCGAACCCCGCAAGCCACCTTGTATCGCGTTATTGTTAGCAGCGCTTTCCGTGACAAGAGGAATCTTGCAGTCGCTGCAGACCTTCGAGAGGGCCTGATTGGTGGTTCCGCAGTTAAAACAGATTACCGACGCGGTCCCTTCGGTGTACAGAGAGGCCTTGGCTTTCTTGTCGCGATTCCTCGCCCGGTTGGTACTAATTCTGGTACCGCATTCCTGACAAAATCGATCGCCCGAAATCACCTCGGCCGCGCACCCAGGGCACGTTATTGTTGATTCCAGAGGGACATGAGATAGTTCTGAATCCGAACCTCTTGTCTCCTGTATGTCCAATCGATATCCACTTTCCAGGTTCTAGTCGGGCATGAAAGAGAATCTCCACCCAGTTTATCATTAACACAAGAAAATTCAGGAATAAAGATTGGCAGGTCGATTCTGGCATCTTGAATGCTAATATTGGCACCGAAAGTATATACATTCAGGTGATCAATCATGAAACGGGCACTAACGGAACAGGAGAGAATCGAGAGAGCAGAGCTGATGCAATCCGTCAAAGCGCTCTTCATTCCGCTTTCGTTGTTTCTATCCTGCGTAATATTTTCGGCTGGTGTATTTCTGATTTACAACAACGAGTCGGCCGGATGGGTCTTTATCGGCATCACCGGATTGCTGGCCATTACCGCATTCATAGCTCTGGTCAAATTTCAAAATCCGTATCGCGCCAAGGGCATTGTCTCCCGGGTTCGGGAAGAGTCTGAAGTGGGCGCGGAGTAGCCGGACCGGCTGCCAAGAGCATGACACGGTCCCGACTTATTAACTCTTGACTACATTTGCCACAAGGTTAAGTTGTTTCCGGCCGGTGCCACGGTTTTTCGGATACCTAATAGTTGCAGTGCCACACGGTTTCGTGAACTAGTTCCTTCGCCTCAGTGTTTTCGGGGCCCAGGTGTTGGACTGGAAACGGACGGGAGTGGTTTCGATGGCTCGAATTTCGTCCAGTCTCGGCACAGGTTGAACCGATGACGCGGTGCTCGACGACTAAGGCCATGGGCAAGCGGGCATAACCTCGAAAGATACCGAAAAGACGTTATTTCAATGCCCAAAACAGGAATACAAAGTGGCAATCAGGTCAGGATGCAGCATAGCTGTTCGGCGTGCGGGAATCGTCTTCCTGGAGGCAATCCACTCGCCTCTTTGTTTTTCAAAAAGTGCCGGTGCAAGCAATCGACCATAACGAACCAATCGGTTTCGATCGAATCCGAGCAGTTCGACGGATCAAAAATCGATCTAGGTGAAGGTTTCACGGTCGAGTCCAGGATTGGTGTTGGCGGCAACGCCACGGTGTACAGAGTGCGCGATCGTATAATGAACAAAACATTCGCGTTCAAGGTCTTGCACGCAGCGTTAGCGTCTGATCAGGCAGCGCGGCAGAGGTTCGAACAAGAGGCGCGCGCCGCAAAAGATCTGACTCATCCCAACATGGTCGCGATCTATCGAAATGGGGTCACACCAAACAACGCACCATATCTGGTGATGGACTGCCTTGACGGAGAGACTCTCGAAAGCCTGTTAGACAAAGAGAAGCGCCTGGATCCCAATCGGGCGTTGGATCTTTTCATTCAGATTTGCGACGGATTGACCCACATGCACATGAAAAGCATCGTCCATCGAGATCTCAAGCCCAGCAACGTTTTCATCACCTCAGGCGACAACAATATCGAGCACGTCAAAATTGTCGATTTCGGTATAGCAAAACAGCATAACGGCGACTCGACGCAATTCACGAGAATGGGCGAGGTTCTTGGAAGTCCGCCCTACATGAGCCCTGAGCAATGCAAGGGCGAAGCGGTGGATTTTCGCTCTGATGTTTACTCACTTGGCTGTCTGATGTTCGAAACTTTGACTGGCAGGAGCCCATTTGATCAAGGTACACCGGTGAAGACCGTGCTCAGCCACATCAACTCGCCTGTGCCTTATCTGAAGGCGTTTTCCAACAATCCTGGACTTTCGCCGTTCGAGGCGATCGTACGCCATTGCCTTGAGAAGAATCCGAAGAATAGGTATCAAAATATTGACGCTGTGAGAGCTGATTTGATCTCAGTTCGCGATACAGGCAGGCTTAAGAAATTACCGTGCGAGGTGCTTCCACCTACGTGGAAGAGAGTTGCGGCCTCACTTATTGACGGCGGCATAATTAGCGGTATTGCCATCGCCATCACCTTTGTAATTGCGCATCTTCTTCATGTTGAGGTCAATGTTTCTTTCAACTTTATTCTGCCTTTCCTCGTTCTCACTTCCACAATACTTGTCGGTCCAGGCTTTGCCGTATTCTTGTCGTCGAATGTAGGAGCTCTAAATACAATACTGCTCTTGAAGATCGTGGAGTTTGTCATCGGCTCCATCCTCTTCGCCCTCTACTACATAGGCTTCGATCGGTCCGCGCTAAAAGGTACACCAGGAAAGAAGCTTCTTGGACTAAGCGTGGTCAATGTGGACGGCGGACAAATCTCGCTTCGACAGGCTGTTGTCCGTTTCGCGTCTAAGATTTGCCTTTACTGGTCAGTCTTTTCCGAGACACACACCAGATCTCTGCCTGTCGGTGGCCAAAACTTCCTGGAAACCATCACAACATGGATCAAAGAGTTGAAGCAATCATTGAAGCTCACGCCGACTGACTGCTACAGCGGTACGTATGTTGTGAATGATCAAGCCCTGGACAATCCTTTCGTGCCCAACCTCAAAGAGCACATCACGAGGTCGGAGACATCAGTCTACGCACTGCATACGTCAAACAAGGCAACGCTCATTTTCCTCTGGATGTTACTTCTCATGATCCCAGTATTCATAATAACGGCTACTCCTCAGCCAGGCGTGAAGCAAATGCCCTGTGACTTCTGGACTGTGTGGTGCACAGTTGGAAATCTCATCATCATCGATTTCGGGATTTACCTGACTTACAGGAACTACAAGCACAGAATCAAGAGCATCCTGGAGGACAGAAAGAGGTC
>CAZISK010000498.1:0-6260 GCA_964541355.1 uncultured Candidatus Obscuribacterales bacterium | reverse complement strand
GGAACGGAGTCAATGAATAGTTACATCTACCGAAACACCGCTGGTGATACCATTACCATTGTCGCTGAGCTTGTTCTGCTGATTTTTCTCTCTACATTGTTTTCTTGCACAGTGGCATCCGCGGAGGTATCTAACTCTGGGCTGACGCAAAAAACGAAATTTGTCGATCCGCAACAGCAACTGCTTAACGAATATAGACTTCACTTCAACGATCCGGAACAACTACAAGAAGCGGGATATCGATTTGAATGCCAAGGAGATTACGGACAGGCGATTGCCATCTACAACGACTTAATAACGCGATTTCCGAAATACAAAGAACGTCCCTATTTGAGAGATCGCCTTAAAACTCTGAGAGAAGATCTGCAATACGATTACGTTGCCACGCAAGCTCGCGATGCAGCCATGGCATCGACCAAGTCAAAAGAGGAATTGGCGGCTCTGAAATCGAAAATGACCGAAGTTGATTACCTGCAATTTCGAGTAACGTCGTTTGCTTCGCGAATGCCGCTAAAAGTCTATATACGTCCAGCAAAAGGACGAAAAGGTTATCGTCCTGAATTGCACAACATATTGGTGAATTCGCTTGCTGAGTGGCCTAAAGCTTCAGGCAACAAGATTCACTTCAAGGTGGTAACCAATCCTAAGAATGCAGACATCGAGTGCGTCTGGACAGATAGAAAGTCCGATTTGCATAGCGAGGCCGCGGCAGGGATAACTCGATATGAGTCGGTAGGTCACTCGAAAATTTTCATGCTGACGATGCTCAATGGTGTTCCTGTCGACAGTCGATTTGCGAAGAATTGTTGCCTTCATGAGTTTGGACACGCGCTCGGACTAACTCACTCGCGTGATGCGAAGGATGTGATGTGCGGTTTTGGTCAGGCTATTGATTCAATCCCTACTGTGCTTTCCCCAACCGACAGATCGCGATTAATCAAGATGTATTCCGATAAGCAAATTGAAGAAGGGCGACAAAAAGCTCGTCCATACATCGAAGCAAATATTGCATGGGCAGTGGGGCTCGCGAAGTCAGGTGATTGCTCAGGTGCTTTAAAAGCCATCGATTATGCGCTTGAGTATGATAAACGGAACGCAGCGGCTTGGCTAGTTCGCAGTGGTATCAACGTTCGCCTGTATCAATTCGACCGCGCAATTTCCGATTTGCATGTTGCTGACATGCTCGAGCCTAAAGACAAGCGCACGATTCTTGCGAAACGTGCATTAATCAATGTTTTTCGCCGGCATTATGTAGAAGCAAGAGATGATCTTGCCGGCGCGCTTGATGCGGGCTTTGCCGCACCGGCTTATCAGGCTGGTCTTGCAATTACCAAAGTGTTGACTCGAGAAGACATTGATATCCTAAAAGTTCTCGATGAGGCGATTGCCAAAAGTCCATTCGATTCACTTTACCTCAAAGTGCGCAGTCTCATCTGCTTTCTTGAGGGTGATACGAATTCTGCTATTGAGAATTCTAATATGTATTTTGAGAAAAATAACTGGAAGGATGCCGATGCGATAGCGCATGCGTTGCTTTGCTATTATTGGAGCAAACAAACTCAAAATGATGCTCAAGCAGCGGAAATTCTGAGCGCCGCGGAGAAGCATGCGGGGACAGACAAGTGGAAAAATCTGGTTCGTTTCACTAAAGGCGAAATCACGGAGCTAGACATGCGTGCTGAGATCGGCACTGACGACAAAACCATTGATTTACGATTGTGGACTGCACTAGCTCGCACCAAACCTGGTGAAGAGCTTGCCTCGAAAGACATAGTTCAATCAGTTGATGAGAAACTTTGCCAGCTTCTTTCCAACATTTGTTGGCGTCAATATTTCAGTAACGAACTAGGGGCTCCACTGCAAAGAAACCCAGGTACAGGTGCCTCGCAGCAAAGCATGAATGAAGAGTTCTTGAAGACATTGCGAAGTGCAGCAGTGCTTGCAAGCGGAGCTGTTGGTGAAGGTGGGCAGCTCCCCGCTGAGTACAAGGCTTATCTTCAAGCAGCAACCAGACCTAAAAGCATCGAGACAGAGCTTAGCGAGATCGCCGACAGCGGAAGTGCAGCCGGACGGATTTATGCTGCCACGCTACTCTATGCAGCTGATCATGAAAAAGGTCTGAGTAAACTCCGTAGCCTGGCGAGCTGTTCAGACAAAGTCAAAATTCAGAGCGGCTGTGAAGTCTCTTTTGACTCGGTGTCAAATGTTGCAAAAGGGCTGATTACCAGCGGAAGGTACCTCGATTGGACGCTGGGTGCAAAGTAAGACCGTTAGCCGAAAAGTATGGGCGATTCGCGTATCAAATTTGAATCGGCGCGGGGACTACTGGCGGCTGTTCCGGAGCAGGGTCCTCGTTAGGAGACGACTGTGCCAGAGATGCTTTCGTTTACCGCTGAATGCGGTCAGGTCATACTAAGATTTGCCTGAGTACAGCCTAAGCCTCAATTGTCAAGACACGGTAGAGTGGTTGCATGTTTGCTAGCATGGATGTCACGACTGGAGCCTCTGATGTATAAGCTTGTTATCAACACGACTCTCTTGGTGCTGCTGCTACACGCTGTAGCCATGCCAGGACAGTGCCAGCCTCGCAAGAATCGGAGCGCTTCGTCACGGACAACACCGCAGAAGGTTAGTCAGGACGCAAAGAAAGCTCCACTCGAAGGTGGTGTTGCTGTCGTGGCGCCTTCCTTAGAATTGCTGCGCGCTCGCGCCGCGGAGGATGCGTTACGGGCTAGATTAATGCAGCCGACTGCCTTTGGAAGCGCGGAAACCAACGTGCTCTGGTCGAATGGTCCAGTTTCTATCGGTCACGACGGCGGACGGTGGAATGTTCATAAGTACATACCGCGTTTCGACCTTTGGTTGACAACACGAGCGCCGGTAGATGAACCTCACCAAGGCAATTTCGCCGTCATAGGCAAGAAATCAGTTGTACTTTTTTCGAGCACGCGCGGGTGGTTGGTCGATCTGCAGTCGGGTTTGTGGAAATCAATTCCAGTGCCACCACCGTCGAGAACAGTACGTTACCATCTCAGATTTGTCGGTGACAAGCTGGTTGTCTGGGGCAGCGAAAGAGAGGGCGCGGACACAGGCGGCGCCGTGTTCTTCCCGGATAGGCAAAAGTGGCATAGCCTTCCGCCGGCACCAATTTCGGGACGGAGTCGCGCGGTACATGCAGCGATTGGCGACGACAAATTCATTGTCTGGGGCGGTCACTATCCTACGTTTCAAGATGGCGCCATGCTGGATTTGAAAAAGTGGAAATGGCGAAAACTACCGCCTGCTCCGATTGTGTTTACGGATTACTTCTCGTCGGATTGCTGGGGCACAAAGTTCATAGTGGTGGGTGGAGCCAAAACAAAAGTAGTCGCGATGTATGACACAAAGTCGAATCGATGGCAGGTTCTGCCCGCCCCTCCGATTAACACTGGACAAAACCCTGGATGCGCTGTTTCTGGTGACAAGCTGACCGTGTGGTCTGGACAGAGTAGTGGGGTTGGGACACCGACAGCTCGTTTTGAAGTAGCAGTGATGGATTTAAAATCAATGCGTTGGAACGTCGGACAGGACGCGCCGATGAAGACCCGTTGGTATCCACTAAGTTGTCCGTCCCAAGGAGGGATCTATGTCTACTCCGGCTGGAACTATGATGATTTTTATGATAACCCTGGAGACGATCGATTCGTTCCTGGAATGCCTGAACGGAAATGGGCCAACGCAAGATCGCACACCAGTGGAGCATGTTTCAGCTTTGCAAATATGTCTTGGATCCCGATCAAGCCGCTTCCCAACGGCACCGGCACGCTTGGCGGGCTTTTCAATTCGTGGTGAAACAAGGAGTCGCTGTCAGTCTGCGTGCGGGACTTTATGGAAAATAGTTATTTTTCGGAAAATTGCCGTTTGCCTGCTGACTGTTGGTGAGCGACCGCACGGTTCCTCGAGAAGGCAATATCCTTAATGGTTGGGGATGTCAGCGCTTCATTGCAGTAGTCCTTGATTTGAAGTACTGGACGAAGTCTCCCCTATCCGGACTAAGTGTCATGAGAACGGCGGTGGTCTTCAGTATTTGCGATGAGCTCCGAACGCATTGTGACGGATTGCGCCAAGAAATTCATTGGTTTTTCCGCGTCCACTCCGGGCTTAACCCCTTCGTAACAGCAAAGTCATAGTATGGAGACATACGGCGAGAGGAAGGCAGCTAATGAGCGTTCACTTTACTGACGGACCGTTCGCGAATAGGGCCGATATTAGCTCATCAAGTAATGATGGCATCAATTTCAGCGATTTGGTCCAAACATTTGGCGGACCATTAGATTTCCAAAGACTCTTTGTTGAACCTTCATCCACCCAATGTTCTTACCAAGAGATTATGGAAACGATCCCTGATTTGATCGTCGCCTCTGGCAAGGATGTCCACGGTCTGGGTGACAATCCTAAGGACAGAGAGCGAGCGTCGGCTATCAACGCGGTCGGAATCCTTGCTACGAACTTAGATGCCCTAATTGAAGGAAGAACCAGGTTCAATCCATTTCTTCAGAAGCGCACTCACGAGTTTGGGCATGTAGCAATCACCAAGACCGCAATTGGGAAATATGATTTGGATCTGTACGGTTCCATTATCCAAATCAACCCGGATATGACTGTCGAATCGCTCTCGCCATGGATTTCAATGGTGTCAGTCGAGAAGCTTGGCGGCGAGCAAGTTATGATCACGATGAAGAATGACGGTGCCGGAGGAGGCACTAGGAAATACATTATTGCAAAAGATTCTGTTACACGTTTAGCATGTGTCGTTGCCGAGCCGGGTCGGACGCCGTATACGGTGCCGGCAGCAGAACATCCGTCGCACGGAAATTGGATTAGAGAACGCACAGATAGTGGCTGCGCCTACTTCAACGTCCGACCCAATGTGCCGGTAACAGTGAACGGTGGGTCCGAAGTTACGTCCAAGAAGGGTCAAATTATTGTATCAAACAAGAATGAGGGTAAATGGACATTCAACCTCGATGTAGGAGATGGAAATGGATCTGTTACCTTCCAAGACAAAGATGGAAACATAACAACCTATCAACGTCCACAGAAATCACTTCCGTCGGGAGAGCGATGCGATTTTTCTGGTAATCAAAATCTCTCAGGTGGATTATCCGTGTGCTGGGGTGGCAATGTCCTCCGTATCAAGATGGCAAATGGATATGAGGTTAGCGTGCTGGCCGGGGACTCCTTGAACCTGAAGCATTTGTACAAACAAGGCGATGTGGGTGTATCAATCTATGTCTACGATCCGAAACGCGAAGGTGAAAAATAATCTTACGTCTTTCTGTACTGAGCTTCACCAGGTCGACAAGCTGTCGTTATGCAAGAGCCGCCATCCGATATCCTCAATCTCAAGGTCGCATAGCGGAGACTCTAGGCTTGAAGAATTGTACGAAGTCCCCTCTGTATGGATTTAGATTCATGATGACAGCTGTTGTTTTGATAGCGCCGAGCGCATAACTGATCAGGTGTGCTTAATCGGTGTCTGGTTAAGTGGCTTGCCGCAGGCATCGACGATGCCGCGCAGCATGCCATCAAATACGAAATTGTGCAGAGGAGTCACCAGCAGCCAATAGAGCATGCCCGACAAACCAGACGGCAAAAACTTTGCCGTCTGCTGTAGTTGCACTTGCGTATCATCGTTGACAGGCTTGATTGTGAATTCGAGCATCGCCTTCCCTGGGAGTTTCATCTCGGCAATAAGGAGCAGCCGCTTGCCGGGTTCAACGGACGCGACACGCCACAGATCAAGCGCGTCTCCAGGCTTGAGTTCCGAAACATGTCTTCGCCCACGCGACAGTCCGACTCCGCCGGCAATTCGATCCATAAGTCCGCGTACTTTCCAGAGCCAGTTTCCGTAGTACCAGCCGGTGGCTCCTCCCAGCCTCGTCAGCGGTTGCCAGACTTCGTCTGCTGTAGCATCCACGATAGCCGATCGGCGATCCACATAAACAGTGCCTCCGGCCCAGGCTGGATCATGTGACGAGCACCATTCCGCAGGCGGGATCGAGCCGGCATCAGTCCAATGACTTTCCACCTGCTGATGCTGAATACAGGCTATCGCCAAGCGAATTGCTGTGCGACAATCCAACAAATCCTGAGGGATAATTTGTGTTATGCCAGAGTCCTTGCAGACTGCCGGATTTCGCAATCCTTCAGCTAGCGGTCGGGCGATGTAGGAGGGTACCGGTGTGACCAGATGTATCCAGTAAGAACTCAGTCTGGGT
>CAZISK010000497.1:0-6290 GCA_964541355.1 uncultured Candidatus Obscuribacterales bacterium | reverse complement strand
CTTTCATTTCGAACCCGACCGCTCTGAACGGTCCTTCAAACCGCGCGAAAGGTCTATGCTAGGCATATACAAAGTTTTTTCCCTTTGCAATCGCATTTCCTATTGATGAAGGACGCCTTACCATAAGCTTCTTCATCGATTCATACGCAATTGTGATATATCATCTCTGCGAATTTACGTGTTGCATTCGCAGACATATGATTACAGTATCGACCCCGGCTCACTGCCCCTTCCTAAAGAAAGACAGAGATTTCGATACATGACAGTTACTTGCTTCGCGGATGATGATAATGCCCTACTGGGCTCCTTACTAACTCAGGCGGATATGGTCGCATCAGATATGGTCGAAATCGCTCTTCAGATCTCGGCTGGATTTGGCGAAACGCTAGGTCAAGTTCTTGTTGATACCAACAGAATTTCAGCTAGCGATCTTCAGAATGTACTCCTCGCGCAAGCGATGGTGAAAAAGGGCGTGGTGGATGAGCAGGTCGCTGCTAAAGCCCTCCATTTCTCACACAAGACGAGACTTGCGTTCCACGACGCAATGGCGACACTGATGCCGATGGAGGGCGTCGCAAGGGCGGCATGACCGCAACTGACTAGATTTTGATGTGGCACACTGCAGAATAGGACCTGATGCTCGGGCGCATCAGGTCTTATTTCTTTAAAAACAAACTGCCAATCTCACAAATGGAAGGAAAAGCTTATTCCGTTAGACGCAGACGCAACCTGGGATTCGGCGATGGTCCGCCAGCTCCAGAGGCGTCATCCGCGTGGTATCGCTCCGCTAACGTCGCGATTGAAAGAAGTGGGTACACTTGTTAGATAGCTTCGAAGAGATACATATATGAAAAAACTGGTGAATCTGGTTGCTTTAGTTCCAATTGCATTTCTTATCTCGTGCACCAGCAGCCCACCAGGTAGGGTTGAAGAGGTTAGGAATCCAGACGGGACCGTCTCCAAAGTGCTCATCTCGGAGGAGTACCCCTATAGTAGCTTCGTAGAGCTATATCCTGATGCTCAGGTCAAGACTTGTGCAAAACCGCTGGATAAAGGTGACGTTCAGCCTACCGTTTACCTCGCCTACAACGGAAAAGGGAAAGGACCTAGCGAGCTGGCTGACTGGTACAAAGGCCGACTAGAGCCCAGTGGGTTCGACGTCAAAATCGAAAAGATGGGTGCTTCGACCATGATTCTGGCAACAAAAGACATGGATGCGCTTTCCATCACCATCCTAGGCAACGAAGCCGATGGCATTATTCAGATGACTGCCATGAAGCGGCCTGCTTCCGGGAAATAAGCCGGACGAAATCGAAAATGCTTGAGGACTGCGACATTAAGCGCTCGGTGGCCTCAGCGCATAGCGTTGATTGCCGAAACGAGTCGTGTTGAAGACTGCGGTGAGGTTGTCCTGAACCCAACGGCGCCTTCCCGAGCTATTGTGATAGACCATTCCATCTTCGCCGACTATGCCAATATGAGCATTACCGCCACCTTCCCACCATCTGGTGCCCGGCTTGCCACCGTATACGACATCACCGGGTTGAGCATCTGAAAGCGGAACTCTCGTCCATCCATGTTGATTCAAAATGCCGACTAACCCTCCGACACCTGCGCTGTTGGCATAACTGTATCCAGAAGCTTTGAGGACTTCAGACACCGATGCTGCGCAACCCAACTTTCCGCCTTTGACGTCATTGGCAAAATCGGAGATAGCCCATAGCCTTCGATCGACGCTTTTCTGAGCGACAGAGAGAATCTTGGCGTTCTTGCCGTGAACATTGTCACTCGGTCGCAGATCCTCCCGCTCAGGTTTCGGCTTCACATCATCCCCTGGTCGCAGGGAATCCGGTCTGATGTCAGGACGAGGAGTATCTGGTGTCGGATTAACGGTACGCGGTCGAGGTCGGTGCGGTCCATTCGAAGGATTCGCCGGTGACGGCGGTGTTTCCGGTGGTCTCAACACCCATATTTGATTGCCATACTGATCTTTTGGGAAACTGTCCTTAATTGAATCGGCTTTCCAGAGACCAGTAGAAGATTGATTGTGCAAGAGCTGGCCATCTTGACCGACAATTCCGACGTGGGCATTACCTCCACCCTTACGCCAATCCTTTCCGACCTTTCCACCGTATACGACATCGCCCGGTTGAGCTTCGGATAGCGGAAGCATCTTCCAGCCTTGCTTTACGAGTTGACTTGAGAGAGTTCCAACATTTGCGGAGTCGGCGTACTTATAACCCAAATCCTGCAGGAGAGTGGAAACGCTTGCGGCGCCTGCCAATCGCCCGTTCTGCACTTGCGGCTCGTACTTTGTTTCAGCCCACGGCTTCTTCCCATCTGCTGCCTGCGCAGCCTTCGCGATCTTCTCGTTGATGGCGGACAGCTTTGCTGGGTGCTTGTCAGTGTCCGAGGTTGAAGCTAACTCCTTTAGAATCGAGAATTCGACATCAGGCAGAAAAACATCGTCTCGCGGTGTCAGCCCCAACTGCGGTAGACGAGGCTCAGCAAAAGCATCTACACTGATGCCGGTCTTCAGTGTTGTAGCAGGGCTTAGGTTGTTGTCCGGCGCAACAATGCTAGTAAGTGACAACGACGAAGGTTCACCTAGATTGGCATCTTGCGAAGGGGCTTCAATCGGACTCGTCCTGACCTTGCCGTCAGGCGAGTTAACTAGAAGTGAAAGCGGCGCGATATCTACAGGTGACGGCTCCAACGAGTTGGAGTCCTGGTTATGCTGTTCTAACATGGCGGACCTATTGAGCGAGCCGACTGGTGGTTACAGTCGCAGAGAAGCATCAGACCTTGTAGAAACTTCGCGCAATCTCCTACTATTGTCAATTTGCCGCAATGCAAAATCCACTGATGTGCCACCACAGATGATGCATCAATGTGAACAATTTTTCGAGTAGAGACGAGCGAAAAAGCGACTCCGTGCGCAGCATGCACAGTTGTCAGTATTTACCAGCGTAGATGGCGGGTCAAATTAAATCCCCTGTGCAATTGCAATGGACAAACGAAGACCTGTGGAGACTGCCAGTAAATCAGCGTTTTGACACCAAGATCCGAATGATAAATTGCACAATTCGGCCGCAATATCACAAGTGCACCTTGCCCTGTACGAAGCCTGGAGAGCACCTCTCCTTACAGCGACTGCAAGCTCCGTCAAGGGTATGAGCCACCCGTTTCAAGGTCACCGTCAGCTCAACGAGGCTCTCTGATATCACACTTACACCGTGCTAACATAATCGCGACTCTTCACTACCAATCCGGCCGCGAAGACAGGCATGACAACCCTGGACAGTCGGTCAGAGAGAACCGAGCAGACGCTAGCAATGAGAGAATGCAAGACGACAACAGCAAAGAAGGAAGTTCCGAATCATCGGAAACTTCAGTTACTCATGATTTCCGCCCTCCTCGGCGCGACCGTCTCAGCACCAGCGGTCGCCACCACATACGGTAGCCCCGATGAAGTTAGCCAGTCCTTCAATGTTTCCCGCCTCGATTCAACTCCAGATTTCCTGCAATCGGACCCGACCGCCAAATTGCCGGCTGGAGGACTTACCGCCTGCGGTCCGGTAGCTGCATCCAACGCCCTCATGTGGCTCGCTCGCAACGGTTATCCCAAACTAGCCGATGATCGAAGCACTGTAGCAGGTCAAGCCCGGCTTACAGAAGCGTTAGCCAGACAGATGAAAATAACGGTAACGCAAGGGACCAGCGTGACACGACTCACCAACGGGCTTGCCGACTTTCTTAGCGGCAAAGGCTACAAGTTCAAGAGCATCAGGTATCAGGGCTGGGAAGAGCATCCAAGGGAGTTCTCCACAGGTATTGAAAAACCAAACATTGAGTTTATCAAAAAGGCATTTGACGGAAAGTCTTGCGTCCTCATGCTGATTGGCTGGTATAAGCATTCAACGGACAGCGATCAGTATCGATCGTTCGCACAGCACTGGGTCACGGTCGTTGGCTATGGAAAAGACAAAGACGGGCTTCCGTCCCCTAACATGCTTATCATTCATGACTCCGCACCTAGAAGCGGAGCGGTTCTGTCACATGACTATGTTAAAGTCGAACCAATAATGCGCGGTAGTTTTCCAAAGAGCAGTGGTAGAAAAAGCCTGTCTGCTAAAGGCTGGTCCCGACTCACAGGCAGTTTACGCGTCAAAGGCGGAGCCGATTGCGGTATCATGGATGGTATCGTAGTACTGTCGCTTTAACAACGGTTGCTAGCTCCCCAACTTCTGCTTCACGGGACTCCAGTTAAGCGAACAGACTCCATTCGAACATGGGTCAGTGTCACTTCTTGGGCCTTCTTTGAGCGTATCGTTGACACCGAGGCGAGGTTCATTTTCACATTGAAAGGTATCGGCACTCATTTCCTGAGACTGACTAGATAAGGTTGTGTTTAACAAATCTGATGGTTTAACACGTTGGTTACCATGAAAGCTATTAAACATCTGCCGGTACCTCGTTGGTCAAATTGTCACGCGAGGCTGCCCATCACCCTTGCACCACCACGGCGAACGCCGTGTGCACAACAGGCTCTGTGCTACCTAACTGTTCCTAAAATCCAAACTGAGTACTTAGACGCCAACCACCCCAACGTGTTCCTGCGAGGTTTCAATTCCCTGCTTCGTGCCGCCGAACGCCATTTTTCAGCCTCACCTACCCAATGAATGAGCCCGAGGGAACCCGAAGGACTACAAAAACGTAGCAACTAAACGTTCACTAACCTCGCCCGTTCACTTCGGGCTGACAAAAAACACTTGTAGGGGAGGCGCATGGCGCCTCCCTGGCGATGAATGATATCACCTACGAGACTCGGCGTAGACCAGATACAACCAACGTCCCTTCCCCGTCTCAAGCCTCTTCCTTCGAGCTGTCCGGACGATTTTTCAACGGCATCATCCGACGAGTCCGCGGGGACTCGAAGTACGCTAAGTGTTCCGTCCACGTGTCAGTTACTCGCTTCCTGCTCCCTTTCCGTTTTCCAGTGGCTCAACCACTTCGGTCAATGGGTCCGCTGCAAACTCGGAGGAGAAAAGTAGCGTGTTAGTGTTGGGTATATTCCAAGATCCTTCTTCAATAATATGCGCTTTTGGAATAGAAGGAATCTCCTCCGCCCTACCCGCACCGAATGTAGTGGCATGTAATTGCGCCGGCTTCTCAAAGTATCTGACAGGACCCGAGCTGTAAAACGTAGATGTTCCAGCCGGCACTGGCGGGTCTGCCGTGACGGAGACGCCACCGCCAACACTGAAGAGATTTGCCTTGAAGCCATTGTTGATGAAGACATCAGCATTCTGGGCTGTGAATGTATTAACAGGGGACTTTGCTTTAACACCGCTGCCGGTAAGGTTCACCGTGCCACCATTCTCTACGGACACGGTGTTCGCTGGATCGGTCGCCAACGGTGCGCCTTGCGGTCCGACGGAAATGCGGACATCTCCAGCGGTGCCAACCTTCGCGGGAGCCGAAGTAGCAATTATGACGTTAGCTCCGATTGCCATCTTTCCTTTGGTTAGATTTGAGTTGGTGATGAAAATGTTGTCCCGAGCGGTGATCTGAGAACTTTCTCTTATGAAAACACCCTTCGTTCCAGAAGTATCTACATCTACAACTCCAGCGTTAGCGCTAATGTTGCCGTCCAGAGTAAGTAATCCTAGAGTATCGAAAACGAGCGTGTTTGGGCTGCTGCTCTTGATCGTGACAGAGTCGACAAACGAGTGATTGACAAAGAAGTTGCCACCTAGCGAAGTGATTTCGGAGACTGGATTAGAAAGGAAGAAAGGGCTGCCTGCACTGGTCCCCACGTCTCCATCGACGATCAGCGAAGGTGCGTTGATTTGCGCAAAAACGTTGGCATTTGTTATTGCCGTCGTTTGATCTCGAAGGGTCAGCGAAGAGCCGGCTGTAATACTTTGACCTAAGCTGAATGAGGTAGCGCTAAAGTCAATCTCATCGGCTGTTATATCGCCGTTCGAGGCCAACTGGTTTGGCGTCTCGATCACAACTTTCGTAGTTGCTTCGACCGTACCAATCGTAGCGTTCGCAATCGAAGGGTCAAACAGAATGTGAATCAACCCGCTCTTGCCTGTAGAACGTGCAAGCAGAAGCTGACCTGTCGCCAGTCGCACTGGCGCAGCGACACTACCAATATTTGTAAGTGTCTCAAAGTCGGCAAGAGCAGAAGTTATAACCGGCGAAGACGCGGCGTGATTTATTCCATTGAACAGCGAATCAAACCCAGATCTCGGTGCTCGTTGTGAAAGCTGGCTAAGTCC
>CAZISK010000496.1:0-6290 GCA_964541355.1 uncultured Candidatus Obscuribacterales bacterium | reverse complement strand
AGATCTTTACCTTCAGGGTATGATGGTGATTTTAAGACTAAGCTCTCGTCTCGACCGTTCAGTAATTTGTGAGTGACAATGGATTCTAACAATCTAGGAAATTCTATTCTTGGTCGTGCAATATTCTTCGCCGCATGTGCTTGTCTCAGCCTATCTGTCTTGAGTCAGCCGGCGCTGGCTCAATCCGGAAAGGAATTGCTCAAGCGCCTGTCCGACAAGGCGGAGAAGCCGCTGCCGAGCAAGCCTCAAGCCAAGGATGATGCTGCTCCCACCGGGAAGAAGGTGGATGTGTGGGAGTTGAAGCAGTCGAGTAAGTTGGTCGGACCGATCAATTGCTTGATATCACCACAGGCGGTGCGCATCCGGGCTGAGAAAATGGGTATTACCTGGATGTTCAAAGCCCCGCAATGGGATGCCTATCTATTCAATACAGAGACGAAGAATTTCTGCACCTTCCCATACTCCGTATGGAAAGACAAAGTGTTTTTCATGCCCAGCAACAAAACTACCAGGGCGAAGAGCGAAATCCAGCAGATGAAGGTCGCGAAGACCGGTAAAACACAACAGATTGGAGGCGCTCCCGCTTACGAGGTTGCCTTGACGAGAACCACCGGGGCCAAGTACGGCGAAATCTGGATGGCATCAAATATAGTGGCACCCAAACAATTCTCGGAAGTTGTCGGCAGTATGGTCATGGTGCCAATCAAGACAGGTGGAACACCTTTGCGAGCGGCGATGTTTCAACAGCGCGCCGGCAAGATTGTGCAGGTATTCGACACGACCACGGTGGCCAAGAAATCCGTCGACTCCAGTATGTTCGAGCCCTTGAAAGGCTACAACAAAGTAAAAGACGAAATGGCACTGTTGTTTGCAGAGAGTCCCGATGGTGGCGGTGGCATGTTTGACACTGGTGGATCCTCATCGTTGAAGAACTCCGGGTTCTAACGACGAACCCGAGTGAGTTGTTTTGCAACCAGGTTCCCATGCGGTATTAGCTCGCACCAATACTGCTCGACGATTTTTTTGCTCTTTGTCTTTTTTTGGAATGTTGTTTTATTCGTTGGCGCCGGCCAAGTTGCCGAACAGCTCTGGTGCGAAGGTGCGGACACATTGAGCTGAGACGGCGGCGCCGTAGTGCGGCAGCTCTGATCCATCTTTGTCGCGGGCGCGACGTGCGACCACTCCCACGACTTTGCCTTTTAGATTGACCACCGGTCCGCCACTGTTGCCAACGTGGATCGGCGCATCTACCTGCAGAGTGCGTGGTGTCACTCGCGATATTCGACCGGTGCTGAATGTCGGTGTATAGTACTCAGCCGAATCGGTGTCGATCTGGTCCGAGGCGACCGGATATCCGATCACCTGCACCTCCTGACCCTCGGAAGGTGTCGCCGCATCCAGTTCCATCGCGGGAATTGCCGTGTTTTTTACTGCTATAAGTGCCAGGTCCGGCTGTTGGTCGCCTGCGGACATCTTGTAGAGACAGCCCTTTAGTGGTGGCAATGCGGAGGGCCCTGGAGGGTGGATAAAGTAGCCGGTCTCGCTGACCACGGTCGCCTGTTGAGAGTATCGTTTGAACATTATGCGCAAGGGATCGCTTTTCTCAGACAGATAAGTTTCATAGCAGTCCCAGACTGCGTCCACAACTTGAGTGTAGAGGGTTTTCTCCTGGGTGTTCATGCGTTTGGTTTGAGACCAATTCACTATCGTTTGCAGTTCGCGAAATCGCCCGTCCACATCTCTGTTGCCCGCCGTCTGCTCCGCGAACAGGCGCATGGCTGCGAAAAATCGATCGCACTCTTTGATGATTGGTTCTGACTTGTCGACAACATGACGGCTGGTGAGGAAGTATCCGGTGTCGGCCTTCGTTGTTTTCACGGGAAACGCGGTCCCGAAACTTACGACTCGATAGCCGCGGTCTTGCGGACTGGTGGCGTAGACCGGCAATCTATATTTCGGAGACAGGTCAGACAACTGCACGTATAGTCCATCCTTCAGGCGCAACTTCAGCCCGACATTGACCTGAAAGACTTGCTGCTTGAGGCGACGGTCCAGAGTTTCCCATGTCTCGGATACCGACATGCCAGGCTTTGCGTCAATAGTCCTCGTACCTGCCGACAAGAACGTGCCTGAGACGAGGAGCGCCGCTATCGCAACGTATGGAAGCTTTGAACGAAGTTTCGCTAACATCGCGCGTTTGACCTGATCAATCACCTACATGTCATATTCTAGCGATCTTCAAAACAAACTTCTAATTCGAAGGTTCTTTTCCATGGGAAGCTCACCCTGAGGTTGCCGGGCTCGAACCTCATCGATTGTCCAATCTTGGACAGATACGGCTTTATCAGTTGTGCCAGACGATCAATGGAGGCATCTGAGTTAAGTTGGGGACGAACTCTGGTCTGGTACGCCCAGTCGTCGGCCAGTCTGGTGAAAAGACAGCGCTGGAATGCCTTATCGGTCACTTCGCTGCGTTGCTGCGTCCGGATCGCGAAGAGCCTCGCCACACCCATGGAAAGGGCCGAGCCGACGGTATTACCCGTGGTGTTCCACCCGGCGAATCCGATCAATTTCGAGATCAAATCAGGACGCTGAATGAGCTCTTCAATGAGCAGCGGATCGGCACCGTTGGCGTATGCGACGTCGCAAAGGATGCAGGGAGTGGTGGCTTTTTCCAGTAGCGAGATCGTCTCGCGAGTTTGTTGTCGCGTATCGACCTGGCGCATATCCGGGAGTCCGGGTAAAAGTATGTGATCGCCCTGTACGTCCGAGCCGTGCAGCACCAAAGTAATGTTGATTGAGTTGCCCCCATCGTAGCCGCTCGACTCGAACTCGTCGACGAACTCGACACCGGCTGCTTCAACTTGTGATTTTAGTGTTTCAGCTATTGTCTGACCCTCGTATCGGCTTGGGCAGAGCGCAGCTGCGCTCGGGCTGAAAGCAGCTTTCGCTCTGATTCGAACTCCCATCGAACGGAGCTGATCGTTGAGCCAGGATGCGATCAATGTGTCCAGAACCTCATCGGCTCCTGGGTATGAGAAGACCTTATTGGCGAGGCTAGCCTGTTGAACCTTCTGCATGAGCTTTTCGCGCTCCAGCACGTTCAGCCCCTGATTTCCGGAGTCATCGACGCTTATGATCAGGCGGTCCAAAACTCGGTCTTGAACTAAATCGACGATCTCTTGATTGATCTGAAAATTGCGGAATCTCAGTTTCAAATAATCATCTCGAATTTCCACAGGGATGCGCCGTTCGAATGAGTCGAGTAGTCCTTGATTGACCTTGCTCTTTGACATTCGGTGCAGAAGCGCTGACCATGCGAAGATCTCACGTCCATAGCGCGACCAGTATTGCTTCTCTTCCGTGTTGTCGTAGTTGTCGGATATCCTCATAACACTTGTTTGGGCAAATATTTTGGGCTTGTCCTTGCCGGGCTGGCGCCACTTCTTAAGGCTGGAAAGTCGCTTAGAAATTGTCTTGGCCGGATCCTCGCAACGACGCGATGTGATCAATCCACCATAGAGAATGCTGTCGAGCCCGATAATGACCACATCGATCTGGTTGCGCTCCAGGGTTGTGTTGATCCAGCCGATTAACGAGTCAATCTGAGCTGCGTGGAACAGAGAACCCATGAGGGATCGCGGTGGCGCTACGATCTCTACACCTGCCGAATTGGCGACCATGGAAGGAAAGACGTAGGTAACTGGACGATCGTCTAGTGGTATCAGGAGTGCTTTCATCGAGGTAGATTCCGCTTGTTTTCCAGGGTGTAGAACACTGATTTATGGTTGACCCGATCCCAGGCTGGGTGCGCCTTGTCGCATTATGAGCGGCTGTGCGCCATCCGGAACGATGCTGACGCCTCGTTTTTTCTCCGTCAACTGACCGATCATGACGGCGTTGTGCGGTGCCGCCGAAACGGACGCTGCGACTGCATCGGCGAACTCCAGGTCGCTCATGTCTTCCTTCGACCAGAGCGCCGCCTCGAAATATAAGTATTGACCAATCAAATCACCTTCAATCGGGGTTTCAATAAAAACTTCCGCCACACCCGATGCGGGTACTCTGGCAACCGCGACCACCCTGCGGTCCGGTCCCAGTCTGAGGCGGTGTCCCTGGATCGGCTTGGCGCCCGAGTCTCGATCCGCCATTGCGATGGCGACATTCATGCCGGGCTTTGCTTTGACAGTAAATTTAGCGGTTTGACCCAAGATCATTCTTTCAGGTAGAAACAGACGAGATGAAATCAATCGCTCTTTGAGACTGAGCTTTTCAATTACCGATGGCGCCGATTGACGCGCAGGTTGGTTGTTAAGGCTAATGCTGCCCAGCTCTTCCGTCTCGGAAGTAGCGCTTGCTTGATCCGCCGAGCGCTCCTGGGAGCCGAACGGGGTCTTCATGGTCTTGAGCAGGTTGGGCGGCCCATACTCTTCATTGGGCTCCTCGGCGCTGAAAGCGGGCTGCAAGATCAAAAGAGCCAAAATCAAATATTTTATTGTCAAGACGTAGGCGCCGTTCAACGACATTCCAACCCTCAATGATTGCGATTGAGTCCTGAGTGTATGCTAAAAGGGAGGCTCAATACTACCATTCAGCAATACATACTGAAAAGTTGAAACCGACCGGAGCAGAAAAAACAAAAGGCTCATCAGTGCCTACCGAATGGCAGGCAGACCCACTCGTCAGCAGCAAAATGGTTGTTGATTGGGCTAAAGACCAGCTTCCTCTGGTAGATTGTTTTCTGGTGGCGCTGAGCATCCATGTGATCATGTTTCCGGTTGTTTGGATAATGGGCTGGGCATTACCTTGGCCGAAACCTCCAGTGATTACGACAATAGTGGAATATGACTTAAGGAACTGGCCGAAAGTTGCCAAGCCAAAGAAAGTTTTTGAGATCATTGATCCTGATCTGAATTAGTAGGTTCCTATAATCTTGTAAGGGGTGATTATTCCGTAAAATGGCGAAGTTATTGCGCCTTGCTTTATTTGCTATAGGAGCGCTGGTTGTGGTCAGCGGCCTTGCCTTTGGTGCAGCCCTGATTGTATGTAAGCCGAGAGTCCAGCAGCTTTTCCTGACACAGGCATCGTACAGACAGCACCTCTGTGAAGGGTCGACACCGTCGGCTCCGAAAATTCTTTTTGTCGGCGACTCATTTACTTACCTGCACATGCTGCCCTGGGCGGTCGCCTTTTTTGCTGAGAACAATCAGAAAGTCCGCCCGGATGTGTATCAGTTGTTGGCTCCCAACTGGACTCTGGAGCAATACGTCAAGGAAGGCGTCTTTCAGACCATTTTGCAAGAGAACAAAATAAACTACGTTGTGCTCCAGGAGAATCAAAAGCGTGTTCTTACAAAGCCCGACAAAATGTTTGATGCAACCGGTAAGCTTGCCCAGATTGCGACAAATTTCGGTGCTCGAGTGATTGTTTTCGAAGTCTGGGCCGATAAGCTGCGGTCCGATGATCAGAAGGAGATTTCTGAGGTTTCGCAACGAATGGCGAATTTGCTGTTTGCCAAGTATGCCGCTGTTGGAGATGCATTCTTCAGGCTTGACCATAAGACGGCTAAGATGGATCTATACGCGACAGATACTCACAACACAAGCGATCAGGGCGCCTATCTTGCCGCCTGTGTTTTGTACGAAACCATATTTGATACTAGCTGCAAAGGTGTACCGTGGACCGTGACCTACCAACTTCCAGTAGGCGAGGTCCAGTTGATCTCGGTCACACCGGAACAGGCCGAGCAGTTGCAGCAGCTTGCCAGGGTTGCAAAACCTGCTGTCGTCACGGCGCCCAACAAAACAAAGCGTATATCTAAGAGGCGTCGATAAGTTTAAGGAAAATTCCGATCGAAAAGGTTGAACTTTTTTGTCGCTGCGCACGTATATCTAATTAGTGGTATTAAGAGATTCGCTCTTGCCGACACGGCGCATTTTGTTGTAGCTCTAATGTATATCTTCTGATGCGCTTCTGCTGCGCCCGGGCATGGGCATCGTCTCTTGTATGCTAGCGTGGGTAGGTATTTGCCTGCCCGTCCTCGAGATGCTTTTTAATCGTTGAGCATCTTAAGTTGTGATACGCAGCTCTTTCGCCCACATTACCAAGCGATTCTCTCGGAGGCATATCTGATGCGCAATACATCAGCAAGCGAATCGATGTTGACACCAGTTCCGGCAGTACCAGCCGGAAAGATTTGGATCATTCCTCCAAATGTCGAGGCACCTCAAGAAATCGTCGACATTGCGCTTGGTTCGCCGATCATCGCAGCTCTTCTAATGAAGCGCGGT
>CAZISK010000495.1:0-6291 GCA_964541355.1 uncultured Candidatus Obscuribacterales bacterium | reverse complement strand
CTGCAGCACCTGGTTGGATTTGGACCCCAAATGCATGGGAAGCTGCTTGAGCTGCCACAAATCACATGATTCTCAACCATCGCCTTGCACTGCCGAAAAAGATAATCAAGTAATTCCTATAAGTAATTCTCACGGTAAAAGTAATAATTCTTGCTCAAATGTGGTACAGACAAACCGGGGGGCAGATCTCGGGCCACTTCGATTGCTCAAAAGAGCCTGGAAAGTTCTGACCAAGGCTTTTCCTGTAAGATAAGCTAAGGGGGGCTCTGACAGATGTTTAAACTCGATTGGCAAAGGAGCACGACTCTAAATCAGTTCCCAACAATAAGTTCTCGGTTCCTCAGTTTGGGATAGGATGGCAAGCAGACTTAATCCCTGGAAAATTCAAGGCTACAAGCCCGGTCAAAACGTTATCTGCAAGATAGCGAAGGCTGAGCCGGGCGGATATGCCGTGATCATCCCGAAAGACAACTTGCCGGGCTATCTTCCTTCGAATGCTCGGCACAACGTTGGCGACGAGGTGCTCGCCACTTTTGTATGTATTGATAAAAACCGAATGCTGCTCTCAGAGCGCTTCACGCATGGCAAAGGCGATCTGGTCAAAAGAAGCGGTCCCAACTGGGAAGAGCATCTCAACGAACTCGACCCCAACTACGTTACCGGTGGTCAAGAACAGGTTCCGGACACCGGGTCTTATGCACAACAGCAGTACTTAACCGGGCCTCTTCCGTCCCAGGGCCCCAATCCCAACCCCGACCATTACAATAGCGGTGGATTTCCGCAGCAGCTCACCGGCCAGCTCCCCGGCAACGGCTCTATGGTCGATCAGTTCAGCGCTGCACAGATCAATCCAACGACTCTTCCTCAACAGCAACAGCCATTCTCTGCCCCGACGCAGCTGCCCAGTCAACAAAATCCTTACCAGTTTGGTCCACCCCCAGGCTACGAGCCCCAGCAGTTTACACAGCCTCAACCGCAGCAGCAGTACATAGCACCCCCACGTTATGGGGAGAACGTGCCAAGTCGGCGCTACCAACTTCGTCGTGCAATCGACCTGATCATGCCGCCGATTGACACCGATACTCTCCGCTCCATGCGAATTGGCGATTACGACGTCGAGTGGCTTATAACTCAACTAGAAGGCGGAATGCATACCGGTTGCGTCAAGGCGTCTTGTGAAAGCAGGCTTTCGCGCGCAGCCATGCTTCTGTATAAAGGTCGAGCCGTTGGTTGCATCTATGGATCGAAGTCCGATCCCACCACCAAGCCTACCGAAGAGTCGCTTCAAGCGATGCTGTCAGACCTCGAGGCCTCCGATACGATAGTGACTCTGTACGATCTTCCCGAAGAGATCACTCTTGCGATGTCCTCACTCTTCCTTGGCTATCCCGTGGAGCGCCACGATGACTACAGCGCCAAAGAGTATCTCGATTACATTTGCAGCTGGCTTGGCCAGAAGAACGGCACCGCCACACTTGCTATTTCGTTGACCGAAGATCGTGGAACCTGCCTGGGCTATATCTACAAAGGCACGTTCGGCGGCGCCTTCTATGTAGAAGACCAAACGTTTAGAGCCGATCGCGCCTTTGTCGATGAGATGCTGACGAATGATCCTCGCGCAGCACTGGAAGTCAGCATCCTGCCACCGGAGATGCATGCAAGCGCTGTAAGATTCGGATTTAGCTTAAGCATGGCGCGAACGCGGAAGCTGGAGTGATTGGCGCGCCGGAACGACGTACAGTGAGCAGACATTTCATTGACTGCACTTGAACGACGTCGATCGTGTTCAATACTGCAAGGCGCGCCGGTTCCAGTCGGCATGCGCCTTTCGAAGGCTATTTTTCGACGCAGAAAGAGTTTCCTCAACCTAAATGATCGCAATTGAGTGATGAGATCATCCCTCGATACGGCGACCCTGATCGTTGCCAGCAAGCATCTGATTATTGTACGCAGCCGAAACCTCAGTAACCGCGCTGAATTCCAGTGCGATGCACGAAGCAGTGCTGTCCGAACGGATGGAGGCTAGTCCTGATCGTCCTCGGACGATTGCGATTCGGTGTCGTTGGAGTAGCCGCTGAATGCCGCTATTTTGAGCTGGTCGAAATCGGCGGAAGCCGCACTATCCAATTCAGAGTTGTAGCCGCTCTCCGAGTCCGCCGGCTGATCGGCTTCCTGGCGAGTTTCTGCCTCGATCTCTCGGCTGAGGATCTGGAAGTTCGGACGAATCTCTGACGGATCCTGCTGCGCTAAGTCAGAGTGGTTCTCGCTTGCGGTAGAGACGTCGGAAACCTGGTTGACTTCTTCGGATTGCTCGTGGAGCGCGTGCTGGTGATGATCGTGTTCATTGTGCTCGTGTGAACAGCCCTCGTGAAGAACGTGCTCTACATGCGCAGGCGCCCAGTCTTGAGCCATGCCATCGTCACTGGATGTGGTGGCAGCCGACTCCGGCTTCTTACTCAATGTAAAAACACCCGATACCGGTCCTTCGACAGCTTCGTAGGGGCTGGGCGAGATTTCCGGAGTCCACTCCGTCTCTTCTTCCGCCTCTTCCGAGTCATCGTCGACTTCTTCAGCATCCTCTGCGTCATCGGATTCTTCAAGGACTTCGTCGCGATCCGACCATCGTCCTTGTATTCCGGCTACGCTGATCTCTTGATATACCTCTTCAACAGCCGAGATATTGCGAGTCAGCTCGCTAGACGCATCTTCGTCTTCAGTTAAATTCTCAACGAAGAGGGCCGTTTTGGGAGCGATGGTTTGAATGTCTTGCTCATCAGACTCGTTGTCTGTCGATTCGCTCTCGATTTCTTCTTCGTCTGAATAATCCGGCTCTTCGGGTCTCATTCTCCCTCTTGCACGATCTCTTGGATCGAGAAGGTCTTCCGGCATCTGTGCGAGGATCTCTTCGGGCACGTCGAGAGTATCGTCACCGTTGGCTACGGTAGATACAATCCGTCCACCAGCAGCGCTGGCTGACTTAAGGACTGAGCTGGAGCGTGCCCGACCGAACTTTTTTCCCGGCACGTCATCTTCCTGAGCTTTCATGCCGACTACTTTGCGGGACTCCTGCGGTCCCACCTCTAGGATGGTGACAACACCCTGACCGGTGCAATGCGTGCACTCGAGCGTGAATAGCTCGCGCAGGCTCTGTCCTTGACGGCGTCTTGTCAGTTCAACCAGACCGAGATCGGAGAGCTGACCGATTTGTGGTTTTGCTCTATCGTCTTCGAGAGCACGCTGGAATTGCTCCAGTACTTGCTGCTGATCTTTGCGGCTTTCCATGTCGATGAAATCGACGATTACCATACCGCCGATATTGCGGAGGCGCAGTTGGCGGGGAATCTCTTGCGCAGCTTCCAGATTGGTCCGGCGAACGGTTTCGGCCTGCGTGCGCGAGCTCGTGAACCTACCGGAGTTGACGTCGATAACCGTGAGCGCTTCCGTAGGTTGTATATTCAAATGTCCACCGCTAGGCAGATCGGCGCGGTCGGTCAATGCCGACTCAATCTCGCGATCGATTCCCTTAGCCACCAACAGCGGTTCTTCTGCCGTATGGAAGGAGACGCGAGTATTCTTGCTCGCCCAACCGGAGAGATAGTCTTGAGCGCGCTTCTGACCATCGGGGCTGTCGACGATGATGTCGGTTACTTCATGAGAGTAGGCATCGCGAATAACTCTATAAAGCAGATCTTGATCGCGATAGATCAACAACGGCCCGATAGAAGCCTCCGCTTCTGATACCACCGTCTGCCAGGTATCCCAGAGCTGTTGGAAGTCTTCGAAAAGTTCGTCTTCGCCCTGACCCTTTGCCTCGGTTCGTATAATTAGACCGACGCCTGGCGGTTTCATCAAATTAACAACTGCCTTCAGCCGAGCACGCTCCCTCGATTCGGATATCCTTCTCGAGATTGAGACTCCGCGCTCTTCCGGTACGAGAACGAGAAAACGACCGGGTAAGCTTATTGCCGTCGATACTCTCGGACCTTTGTGGCCAGTCGGCTCTTTCGTTATCTGCACAAGCAGCTTCTGCTTCGGAACCAGGCGCTCTTTGAGCGGTCCCTGTCCGGGCACATCGTTGGCATGCAAGAATCCCATTTTGTCTTTGCCCAGGTTGACGAATGCCGCGTCGATACCGGGAAGAATATTCTCTACCGTACAGGTATAGATATCGCCGAGCAAAAGCTCACCGCGATTGACAAAAAATTCGCAGACTCGGTCATTTTCGAGCAAGGCTGCAATGTTGTCCTGTTCTGAAATTACAAGTGACTTTCTCATAAGTTCCTCTAAACTAGTTATTTAGACCTTCTAAATAGCGGGGGTTAGTGATCGGCACGATTGTGAATCTTGCCCGGCAACACCCGTTCTGTCGTACTTCAATAGTTCGGCTCCGTTACCCGCTTTAAGCGTTAGGCGCGAGAGCCTCCAACGTAGATTCGTATCAATACATTCCAAAACCTCCGACGGTTTGACGTGAAGTTGCGGCCCGCATGCCAGCTCCATTTCGAGCGTGCAGGGCGAGCCTTGGCGTACTACAAGAGACTTGATACCTTCTCTTATGTCGCGCTTGGCGGGTTTTTCCGTGCGGTTGCGCTTGTTCTTGCTCTTCCGCTTAGAGCTGTCCGCTTGATCCACTAAAATACTTTCGCTACCGAGAAGCTCTGCGACCTTGGTTTTAAGCTCCTCGATGGTCACTTCTTGCGATGCCTGCTCCTTAGATGAGACGAGCACCGCTTTGTAGATGGCCGAATTGAGCACCGCCGACAGTGACTGTGACGGTTTTTCATTAAGAGTGATGACTTCCTGAATTTGCACTTCCGGCGGCAACTGCCTATTTAGTTTGGATTTGAACTCGTCCGCGCTCATAAGCTCGGCAAGTTCAATCTCGGCAACCTCACCTTCACCTTCGAAATAGAGAGGAAGAGGGCTGGCGAGCGAAAGCTTCGGTGAGGGATTGAATCCCTGAGTATATGCAAGTCGCAATGCAGCGCGACGCGACGCTCTTATGAGCAAGTGTTGAATGTCGAGGTGTCCGACGAATCGCAGATCATCACGCTTGGTGAACAGAAAACGGAACCTGGTCAATGTATCGTTGGGCGGTGCCTCTTGCGGCTTTTGAACAAAGAGAGACGGATGTGAATCCTCATCCTCGACGTTGGCGTTGAGCTCTTTGACGAATGGATTTTTCTTCATCACCAAAGGATCCGGTGCCGCCAGTTGGTGGTCTGCGTGAAGCTCCGTACAGACGCCACAGGCATGACAGGTGTTTTCCGTACAGTTGGCCGTCTCTTTTACAGCGAGCGCTTTCTCCCACTCTTTCACCAGCCACCAGCTATGCAATCCGACATGGATCACATCCCACGGTTGAGTCGAACCGACCTCCCTGTCGGTGCAGGCCAGAGATTCCAGAGTGGTGCCCAGGTCGGTGGCAACACCGTGCCAGAGAGCCGCTTGAAATCGATCGTCCCAGGCATCAAACTTGGCGCCTTTCTTCCAGGCACGATAAATCATTTCAGCCATCTCGCGTCCGCCACGCGAGATCACCGACTCGAGCAAACTGATCTCAGCTTCGGTTTTGTTGAGCTGCACGTTGCCCAGTCCGGAATCTCTGAGCGCTTTATGCAACACCTCGTGCTTCCTTCGTGTCTCTTCGCGAGTTATCTGACCGAACCACTGGAACGGTGTAAACGGCTTCGGTACGAAATTAGAGATGGTGCAGGTAAACTCCATGCCGCGCTTGTATTTCTCCGGATCGGTCTTTCGGATTGCCCGGCAGCGCATGGTTGCTTCCTTGAGTATGTCGATGATACCGACGAGGTCCTCATCCTCTTCAGTTGGCAAACAGCACATGAAGTAGAGTTTGACCGATGTCCATCCAGACGAGAATGCCGATTCGATGGCAGAGATAATCTGCTCATGGCTCAGCCCTTTATTGATTACACCACGCAGACGCTCCGTTCCGGCTTCCGGAGCGAGCGTTATGCCGCTGCGCCGAACGGTCTTGAGCTCTTCGGCAATGTCCATATTCATCCGGTCAGCACGCTGACTGGGGAATGACAGCGAGGCTCTTTGGGTACTATGTTCGCGATTAAGCGATCGAACCGTATCGTAGAGACTGGTGTAGTCGGATACGCAAAGCGACAGCAGCGAATACTCTTCGTGACCGCTGTTCTGAAGGGCCGCCGTGGAAAGATCAACGATGTCTTGCGCAGAGCGCTCCCGGACCGGAAGGAAAGTATATCCCGGCTGACAAAAACGACATCCCCGATCGCAACCACGCCGAACTTCAGAACA
>CAZISK010000494.1:0-6295 GCA_964541355.1 uncultured Candidatus Obscuribacterales bacterium | reverse complement strand
ACAACAGCCAGCAGTTCAACAACAGCCAGCAGTTCAACAACAGCCAGCAGTTCAATAATAGTTCGCGGCAATACAACAACGGTCCTTCTCGTCAAGGTGCTGGCTCGTACACCGGATTCGGTGGCAGGCCGAGTAATCATATTAGCGGTTTCCATTCTTTGGCTCAGACCTCGGGGACGAGAAACAGTACCAATCGCTCATCAAGACCTCAGACTACTCATCAACCCGACTTCGAGCGAGCGTTAAATGCAATTGACACTCCTCAAGCCTGGTCGAAGACACCGGTAGCGATGCCCCCAACCCGCAACCCGCTGGCGTTTACACGCCAGGCCAGTCAAGCCAATCCCTATCAATCAGGACAATCATCGGCGCCTACCGGCATGCTCCCGCGTGTCACTCGCCGGGACTTTGCACGCGTGATGATCGAGGGCGGATCACTTTTCGATGGCGGTGGAGGGTCGACTTCCAATGGTTCTCCCGACCAACTCAGGGCTGCTGCAGGAACTACTTACTCCGCCTATCAAAGAGCAGAGAACGCAGCGACAAGAGCGCACAGCGCGTGCAACCGATCCAGGTATGGCGAAAAATGGAGCAGAAAAGACGCTGCCAACGAGGCCTACTATGCAGCCAATGACGCTAGAAGGGCTGCAGACGACGCCAGCAGGTCTGCAGAAAAAGGCGATGGGCAGGCCAGAGGCTATGCATCCCAGGCCCGCGGGGCTGCAAACCGTGCAAAGGCCGACGCTCAACGGGCTCGATACAACGCTGAAACTGAGTATCATGAATACAAATAATAGACAGCTCTAAAGGTGCACCAAACGTTGAAATCGTCGCATGATCAGACAAAGCACCAGCTACGGTACCACGCGACCCGAAGGGGTCCTGGACGACGATGTTTTAATCGAGAATTATTGTTCGTCTTCATTGCGCAAGTATTAGGCGCAAATTCGAATTTGCGGAATCGGTAACTATCATTGTCCCTCGGCGCTGTTAGCTTTCTTACCCTCGTTGGAGATATGTAGTCCGACCAATCTGGCGACCAGTACGGTCATATAGAATTGGCCAACGACAGTCTCAAGCCATGACACGGAACGAGCCAGTCGGCTTACGGGCAACACATCTCCGTAACCTACGCCGGAGAACGTGACGAAGCTGAAATAGACAAAAGGATCGAAGCACCTGCGGGGTAGCCAAGAGTGCCGGTCTTGGCTCGCCGCCTGGAGAACCGGCAACGCATTGGTGTAAGCGCCGGGATCGCCGGAGACTATCATCGAGTGCACTATGGCAAAGCAGAATCCAATCAGAAGGTAGACGCACATCGCTCCGCAAATACAATTGGTGGTAACTTCGCTGGTCAGGATATCGACTAGAATGATGCCGCTTACGGCAGCAAAAAAGGCAAGGCAAACGGCCTCAGTGACAAGGCGAAAGGCGACAGTATCGAATGGAGGGAAGCTGAGAATCGATGAGGTTACCCACATAAAACCGCATATCACTGCCAAACCCGACAGCCAAAGTCTTCCAGACCGACGGACGGTGACGGAAAGAGAGCTGGCCACAAGAACAAGGATAATCAGCAAATCGAGAAACAGTCGATGAATTGAAACACTTTCCAAAAGAGGGCCAATCACCGTCAACGAAACTTCACATGCTAGAAGTAAAGCATACCGGTGAGGTGCGATTCGAGAATGCAGTTTGCTGCTGGACATTTTATAGAGTTCTGCCGACGGTGAGTAATCATTGCTAAAATAACAAATCGTCGAACGAAATGATCGCGGCTCAAAACTTCACGACATTTCAGACGGATAATTCCAGTAAATATGAATAAACTCAGTGATTTCAGTCCACTGCTCGCCGATCTAAAATCCTACGAGGTCAAATGGCTACCGCAGGACTTAGTCGCCGGGCTGTCTGTGGCGGCGGTACAAATTCCGACAGCCATGGCATACGCACAACTTGCCGGTTTTTCTCCTGAGATCGGGCTTTACTCAAGCATACTTCCAGTGATTGTTTATGCCTTTGTCGGCACGTCTAAACAGTTGGTAGTGGGGCCGGATGCGGCGACGTCGGCAATGGTCGCTTCGCTTGTCGCTCCCTTGGCCGGCGGCGATCCTGCGAAGTACGTACTATTGGCTTCAGCATTTTCTCTTGTCGCAGGCGTGCTACTTTTGACTGGCGGCATGGCTAAATTAGGTTTCTTCGTAAACTTTTTCGCGCGACCGATTCTGGTTGGCTTCTTGAACGGCATCGCTATAAGTATTGTCGTGGGACAGTCTGGAAAGCTGTTTGGAATCGCATTGAATAACCGCGACTTTATTCCGTCTTTAAATGAACTGTTTGTCCGGATTGCGGATTTGAACGCGGTTACCCTCCTTGTGGGACTTGCGACTATGGCGATCCTTGGTCTGGTAAACAGAATCGCACCGAGAGCGCCGAGCTCGCTGATAGCAATTGCAATCGCAACTTGTGCAGTGATGTTTCTGGGTGATACCACCTCCGGTGTCGCACTGGTGGGTGCCATACCGGCCGGATTACCTCACCTCGGAATACCACATTTCGACTACAGCGCCGGTCAAGGAATCTTTGTAGGTGCGCTTGGCCTTGTGATTGTCAGTTTCACATCGGGGATGCTAACCGCCCGAAGCTTCGCGGCCAGAACTGGACAAACCATCGACGCCAACCGAGAGATGTTTGCTCTGGGGTTAGCGAATCTTTCTGCTGGTTTTTCAGGCGGTTTTGCCATCACTGGTGCCGACTCGCGAACAGCCATCAATGCCGCTTCCGGAAACAAGACACAGCTCTCATCTGTATTCGCTGCAATTGCAACCGCACTGGTTGTGACATGCTTTTCCGGTCCATTGAGTTACATGCCAATCTCCGCGCTGGCAGCCGTCCTAATATTTTCTGCATTTCAACTGCTCGATTTAGCCTCCTACAAGGCACTCCGCGCGATTGACAAATTTGAGTTTCGTCTGTCACTAATCACCACTTGTGGTGTCTTAATTCTCGGGGTGTTGCCTGGTGTCGCTTTCGCAATCTTACTTGCACTAGTAATGTTGATGGTGAGGATCTACAAACCGGAAGATGCTGTCTTAGCAATGGTCCCAGGACTGGATGGGTACAACGATGCTTCGCTTTCCGCTGAAGCAGAAGCCGTTCCTGGCGTTTTGATCTGGCGTTTCGATGGTCCTCTCGTCTTTTTTAATGCCGATTACTTCAAATCTCGGGTTACGCAAGTTGTCAGTCAAACGAATCCAGCACCTCATAGTTTCGTATACAGCCTGGAAGCGATGTCACAGATCGATTCCACTGGAATCAAAGCTTTTGAGGACAGCAACCGGTATTTGCGAAACCTTGGCATTCGTCCTCTCGCCGCCCGTCCCAAAGCTTATATGTTGAAGCTCAAGGAGCACTCAGGATTCGGCGAGGGGGATGTGTTTCCATCCATTCGCGCAGCTGTGGATTTCGTCATTGCAAAAGAAGAACACAACATAGCGCCAGAGACGAATCCCGAAAGAAGCTGATTGGGAATCGTGCTCGCACCAGCTTTAACACCACTTACCTCTGTTCTAATTGTTAACGACAGAAAATATGGTTTCGCACTATGTCGGTTCCACAGGCGCCGGGATGCCAAGCGGCAACTAAACCAGCTATAATCCCCTCTTATAGCTCTCATGCACATGGCCCAGGGTGCAACAACGTTTCAGTATAGCCACAAGGACAGGTAACACTTCACATGTCCACCACAAAAGAAATCACGATTTTTATAGCCGAAGACCACCTGATCGCGCGAATGGGACTAAAAATGCTGCTCGAGCAGACCGACCATTTTAGCGTTGTTGGCGAAGCTGAGGACGGCGAGACAGCAGTAGAGATGATTTTGGATCTCAAGCCAGAAGTCGTAATGATGGATCTAGGTCTACCGAAGATTGACGGGGTTGAGGCCACTGCCAGAATCAAGGAACAATTGCCTCAGACAAAAATTCTAATTTTCACAAGCGCCGAGGATGACGAATCTATTTTCTCGGCCCTTCGAGCTGGAGCTGATGGATACTGCCTGAAAACGATATCCGGTGAGATGCTTGCTACGGCGATACAGTCTGTTTTGAAGGGTGCTGCTTGGCTAGACCCTGGCATAGCCAACAAGGTTCTCCGCGCTCAAACCTCCGCACCGACCGATCAAAAAACATTGCTTACCGAAAGCAAAATTCAACTACTCTCCCTTGTTGAACAGGGAAAAAGCCTAGATGAGATCGCTTCAGTAATGAACGTAAATGACGGTCTGGTCAAAGGACTGCTCAAAGAGCTACTCACGCAACTCAAAGGCTCCCCGGAATCCGAAGAGACCAACGAGCGCGAAGAAAACACACAGAGCACAAAGGTTTCCCAAAGCCCGGTCTTGACTATCAGACCGGGAGATGTGATCGCCGAGCACTATAAGATTGAGGATCTCCTCGGCCGCGGAGGAATGGGCGCTGTATACCAGGCGCGCCATACCTTCATCGGAAGAAAGGTCGCGATTAAAACCCTTCACGAACATCTGGTATCAGATCCATCCACATTGGCTCGTTTCAAAGCAGAAGCACAAGCAAATGCTTCAGTCGAGCATCCGAATCTGGTGACGATTTACGACTTTGGCGTGATTCAGGGAAGAGTTCCGTACATCGTTATGGAGTTTCTAGATGGATTCAGTCTTGAGGATCTTATTAAAGAAGTAGGGCGACTCGACGACAAAACAGGCAAACATGTTTTTTCCCAGGTAGCCAATGCGCTTTCAGCTGTTCATGCCAGAGGAATAGTGCATCGAGATCTGAAACCTTCGAACATCATGATTGTCGAAACTGAGAACGACGATTATTTTGTAAAGTTGGTCGACTTCGGAATCGCAAAGGTTCTCGACAACGGTGGCGAAGCGTTGACTCAAACAGGAGAAGCACTGGGGTCGCCACCATACATGAGTCCTGAGCAGTGCTATGCCGTCGAACTCGATCATCGAAGTGACCTCTATTCATTAGGCTGCACTATGTACGAGGCGTTTAGCGGCTGCCGTGTTTTTCCGGGCAGTACGGCAATCGAGGTGATGATGAAACATGTCAACGACACGCCTTCGCGCAAGCCACTCGACGAGGCAAAAGTAGATCGACGTGTGGCAGATTTGATATTTAGTCTTCTGGAAAAGAAGCCCACCAAACGGCCGGAATCGGCAAGCTTGGTCAAAGAGAAACTATTGATCAAATGACCTTCGAATTGAGAGCACTAGTCGAGCAACGGCAGGAGAAGTTAAACAACATGAGTGACAGCACGACAACTATCATCAAGATCGATTCCAATCGAATTGCGGTAGCTCTGGAGATCAATCCCAATGCAGCCTTAGTCATGAATCAAGCCGGAAAAATTATGGCAGTCAACCACCGCCTTCTTGAGTCCTTTGGTTATGAACAAAATGAACTGATTGGCGCGGCTATTGAGATTCTGGTGCCTGAGCGGTATCACAGAAAGCACATACATCACCGCACAAGTTATTTTGATAAACCGAACTCAAGAAACATGGGCGCAGGAAGAGACCTCACCGGCGCCCGCAAGGACGGAACAGAGTTTCCTATCGAGATCGGACTTAAGCCATTCGAAGATAGTGATGGTGGCATGGTTGTTATGGCGACCATCATTGACATAACCGAGAGAAAACGATTAGAAGACCTGATCAAACGGCAGCGCGAAGATCTGATGGAACTATCGACACCAGTCATACATCTCTGGGATGGCATCCTCGTCCTACCGATCGTCGGAACGCTCGACAGCGAACGCAGCCGCGTTATGGTGGAACAGCTCTTGCAAGCTCTCGCCGATTCCGGCAGCGGAATTGCCATAGTGGATATCTCTGGCGTTCCTACGGTTGACACAATGGTGGCTCAACATCTGATGAAAGCGATCGATGCAACCAGATTGATGGGAGCAGAGTGCATCATCAGTGGTATCAGACCAGAAATAGCAAACACGATCGTCAATCTCGGATTAGACCTTAGCAGAGTTAAAACGAAATCAAGCATGGCCAGGGCGTTACAAGACGCCTTTACGGCCTTGAACCTGAAAGTGGTTCCAATGAAATCAAAGGAGCAGTATGAGTAGGTTCGGTAGACTTCAATGAAAAGCGAAAGAGTACCAATTTTAAGAGATGATGATGTGCTCATCATTCCTATTCACGGAGAACTTAACGACTCCGAGACCTCTCAGTTTCAATCAAGCGTACTTGAGCGGGTCTCGCAAAGCACCATCAGAGGCGCGATCATTGACATCT
>CAZISK010000493.1:0-6298 GCA_964541355.1 uncultured Candidatus Obscuribacterales bacterium | reverse complement strand
CAACATAAGCATCTCGGAACACAACGTCGGATCATCGGTGCCTTTCAGGAACACCGCTCTCGATATCAACGTGAAATGTCGCAGAGGATTAAACGCTCCAACAGTTTGCAGAATTTCGGGCATGGTTTCAAATGGCACGACTGCGCCTGACAATAACATCACAGGAACATTTACAAAAAATGATACGAGGTGAGCCTGCCGCTCCGTTCTGCAAACGGTTGCCATCAGTATCCCCAGCCCCATGCCGACACAGATATAGAGAGCGCTGGCTAAGAGGAATACTGCCAAGCTGCCTTTCATCGGTAAATTGAATACAAAAAGGGCGACTGCCAGTGCGAGTAATACATCGCACATCACCAGAACAAACACAGGAAATACTTTTGCAAACAGAATTTCGGCGACGGTATACGGAGTCATGAGAAGCTGTTCCAGAGTGCCAAGCTCTTTCTCTCGCAAAAGTGAGGCGCCAGAAACCAGTGTGCTTGTGAGCGTCAACATCGCGCCGATCACCCCTGGAACAAAGTACCAGCTACTTGCCAGCCCCGGATTGAACAATATTGTCACTAGAGGCGCAACTAAATCAACCGTTCCTGGCGGCTCGGCTACTTTGAACTGAGCGAACATTTGCAACAAGTATCCCTTCGTAATCCGCGCTGTGTAAGCGTCGACACCATTTATCCAAACCTTGGGGGTGGCGATATGCTCGCGCTCCAGATTACAATCGAACTCTTCAGGGATTACTATCCCAACCTTCACTTCGTTCTTTCTTATCGCGTTATCTAATTCATGTTCGGATAGATAGGCTCGTCTCAAATAGAAGATCTCACCAGCCGTGATGGCATCGACTAGTTCATGACTGGTCTTGCTGTTGCAAAAATCTACGGTACCGACAGGAACGTGCTTGACTCCAACATCAAGCGACGCACCAAGAATGAGCAATTGCACTGTGGGCGGGAAGATGAGAAGAAACAAAAGATGCTTGTCACGAATCGTGTGCAATGTTTCCTTGACGATTAAACCGACAATTCGTCTTTCCAACAACCAGGTAACGAAATTCATATATCACTCTTCGATTTGCATAGAGGAGATACGCAGGCGGGCAAACGCGAGCAAAAATATTGCGCAGGAAAAAGTAAGCAGAGTGCGCCACCACATTTGCTCCCAGCCTAGTCCCGACATAAAAGCATCACGACAAACTTCGATGTAATAGCGTGCAGGAACTACGAAACTAACGAGCGACAACGGAAACGGAATATTGGAAAGCGGATAGACAAAACCGGAGAGCAGTAGCGCTGGAAAGAAGCCACCGGTGGCGGTGGCTTGCACAGCTATGTTCTCTTCCCTCGTCAGAACTCCAATTACCAAACCGAAAGCTACTGCAGCTGCTACGTAGAGTAGCGTGGTTAAGACCAGTGGTGAAGGGTCACCAGCCAGTCTGAGCCCAAACACAAAATGGCTGAAGACCATCAATGTACAGGCTACCACCAGACCGATGAAAAAATGAACGGCTGCCTTTCCCAGGATAAAGCGGGTGGCCCCTAGTCTAGAGGTATAGATTTGAACGATTGTCTCCTGCTCGAACTCGCGAGAGACGGATACGGCAGCAAGGAGCGCCGGATACATCCAGAGAACTATGGCAAAGACTCCAGATACAATAAATGGGGTCTCATCAGCGCCGGGATTGATGAGCATCTCCAGATCAGGCACCACAAAAAAACTGTTCATATCAAACTTTCCAAACTGTTTTTGTACAGCGAGGCTGCTCAATCGGCTTACTGCCAGCATAGTCTCGGACGCACCAACATCGCTTCCATCCAAAATGACGTCAAACTTGGCCGGTACACCGGTTCTAACATTTTCGCCAAATGAGGAGGGGATGCTGATCAGGGCCCTGGTTTTACCATCGCTAAAGCCGTAAGACGCATTTTTCGCGAAAGCTTGGTCCTCGCAGGTAACCCGGGAGCGGGATCCGATTTCTTCAATCAACTTTTCGCTAGCAGCAGATTTGTCAGAATCATGTATCAGGACTTTGATGTTTTCATGGGAAAGTCGTACACCATATCCGAACAGACATAAGGTCGCAACTGGAAGAATGATGGCGAGCGACAGACCCAGCCGATCTCGTCTGAACGACGACCACTCCTTTTCAATTTGTGCAAAGAGGTCTTGCAACTTTGTTACTCTCGCTCCTTACGACGTGAATGAACGCATCTTCTAGAGATGGTGGTACTATCATGCAGCTACCGAACTCAATACCAGCCTCCTGCAGGTGCTGCACAATCGTATTGTTCGTACAGTCTGTCTCTCTGCTCTGAACTCTAAGGCGTCTTGGAAAAACAGATAGCATGGCCGGATCCATTCTTGAAGACAGATATTTATAGGCGCTATGCACGTCGTCCAGTACGATCTCCAAGACATTTTGGCAATGCGCCTTGATCCAGGCGGGTGCTCCTTCCGCGATGAGCTTTCCATTGACCATAAGACCGAGACGATTGCAATACTCTGCATCGTCAAGGAAATGAGTGGTGACCAGTATGGCGGTTCCGGCATCGGCAAACTCACGAATTATTTTCCAGAACTGTCTTCGGGAAATGGGGTCTAAACCAGATGTTGGTTCATCCAGGAAGAGAATTTCAGGATCGTGAAGCACGGCAGAGCAAAAGGCAATGCGTTGCTTGAGTGCTTGTGGCAACGATTTCACAGGGACATTCGACCTGGAGTGTAGATCGCTAGTGCTAATTGCCCACTCGATCTTTTCGCGTCGCAAATGACCGGGAACAGAGTAAGCGGAAGCGTAGAACCGCAAATTCTCAATGGCTGAGAGATCTTCATATAGAGTAAACTTTTGACTCATATAGCCCAGGCGACTTCGAAATGCGCTCTTCTCAAGCGAGCTAGAAACAGAGAGTTCACCAGAGGTCGGCTCGATCAGCCGACACAACATTTTGATGGTTGTAGTCTTTCCAGCGCCGTTTGCGCCTAGCAAACCGTAGATTTCTCCGTAGTCTATGGAAATACTGAGGTCTTCTACAGCTGAAAAGTCACCGAATCTTCGAGAGAGCCCTTTCGCGGCGATTGCCACCCGATCATTTGCTGATCTGAGATTTTGGATTGTCCGCGGGCTTGGCACGCTTTCTGTGGGCGGCACTGCTTTAACTGCATTCATTACGAAAACATTCTCCAGAGTCGCATCTTCGAAAAGACACACCAGATCAGGTTCCGTGACGCAAATCTCCTCGACGATTGCTTTGACTCGGTGACTTTCTCTTGTTAGAAGTTCGATTCGATCTCCATAGACGTTCATGTCACAAACCAGTCCGGCCAGGTCCGTCATTAATGAGGTACTGATAAGCCGACTCGTTGCGCCGATGTTTCCAGAGTGAATTTCAAGTCGACTGATGCCAAGCTCCTTTCGCAGAGCATTCGGTTCGCCAATGCTCAGAATCTGACCCTTGTTAATCAGTGCAACTCGGTCGCATAACTCCGCCTCCGAAAAATTGGGTGTGGCGATGAGAATGGTCACACCACCTTGAGCCACTTGTGACAAGAGCTGCCAAAACTCACGCCGAGAAAGCGGATCGAGACCGGTAGTAGGCTCGTCCAGGATCAACAAGGCCGGTTCGAAAATCATGGCACAACAGAGCGACAGCTTTTGTTTCATGCCACCGGATAACTGACCGGCCAATCGCTCCTCGAATTGATCCAGACCAAATAGTTGTAGCAGCTGGTTCTTGCGTTGTTGATAAGAACTTGCAGGCACCCTTCTGGTGCCTGCGAAGTAGCGCATATTCTCTTTTACGGAAAGCTCCGGATACAGTGAAAAATGTTGAGTCATATAGCCGACATTCAGCCGGTTTTCCCGTGGGCTTTCGCCAAAGATAGAAAGTCCGCCGCTGTCAGCTTGAAGAACTCCCGCCAAAAGGCGGAGCAGAGTCGACTTACCGGCGCCGTCCGGCCCAATCAGTCCGAATAGCTCATCACGCCGGACCTCCAGGCTGAGATTGGCAACGGCCTGGGTCTTGTCAAAGCGCTTATAGACTTCATTGAGCACAATGGCGGATCCATGTCTTGTGCTATGCTCGCAGACATTCGGTCGACCGGTCATCTCGATGCACCGGTCATTTCCAGTCACCGGTCGTGGCTAAGTGCACATCGACTGGCATGCCACTTCTGGCGACACCTTGATCACCTTCCAGCGACAACCTGATCTTATACGCGACCTTCGAACGATCCTCTCGAAAAAATGCTCCCTTAGGAGAGAAACACGGAGTTGTGTCGATCGAAACAAGTCGACCGGCAATCGGTTTTGAAGTTGTTCCTTCAATTTGAACATATGCAGGCTGACCCACCTTGAGCGTCGTCAGGTCGGCTTCGGTAACAAATGCGCGCACGAACATAGAGCTTTTGTCAGCCAGTTTGATAAGCACCGGACCTGGTGTCACCACGTCACCGGCTCGCACATTGCAGGAGGTACAACTTCCTTCTACTGGACTCTCAATCGAGCATAGCTCAATCTTACTTCTGAGCTCTTCGCGCATGGCTACGGCTCGAGCGCGCTCCGTATCAAGGGCGGCCAATCTGGCTCGAATTTGCCCGAACTGCAACGTTAGCAGACCCGAGTCATTCTTCATTTTACGCAAATTGTCAGTTAGCGACGTGATTTGACGGCGAGCATCCATTTGCTGTTTACGTAGTGCCAAGTCCAGTTGACTGAGCTGACCTGCAAGCGTCGTTTCTAATGCCTCTTGCTGCTCTGTCAACTGTCCGGCAATTTTGTTTTTCTCTTGCTGCATCTCTAAAATGGCAGACTTTTTGGCGTCCAGTGTTTCGACGACGAGACGTTCCTTGCTTTCCGTAGATTGACTCAGCGCGGCAACCTGTGCGTCGTACGCTTTCTGAAGAGCCTGTTCCTTTGCGTCAAAAACTTCATCAATGGCATTCTGTTTCGCACGCCTTATGTTGGCAAAAATCCCCTTTTGTCCGACACTGCGTTTGGCAAAGGCACGTGCTTCTAACAAAGTTTCTCTATCGTGAGCAAAACTCAGATCGATGCACTGACGGATACTCTCGGAAGATTCCTTAAGTTGCTCCATTTGCGTTGACGATATTTCACTCAATTGTTTGAGCATCTCGGACTGAGCGGATTGATCGGAACTGAGCCTTTCGTTCGAAGCCTGTCTCTGATGTTTTAGCTTGTTCACTATCGCGCCATTGTCTCCACTTATATCAGTAAAACCAATTCTGGTACCGCCAAGTATCCGCTTGTTTATCCGCGAACTATTCTTAGTGTTCTGAAGAGCACATAGATCGTTGGAAAGACAGCGCTTCTCCTTGTCCATCGCTTGGAGCAGATCGTCTACGCATTTCAACTGTTTGCGATAAGCTTGACTGTCCAATTCCAACAGTTCGTCGCCTTTCTTGACGAGCTGTCCTTCGCGAACACCGACACGAATCACCTTGCTAGCAACGAGAGTGCTGATTCGAGTCTCTTCGGATTCAATCTGTCCATTAACGGACAGCTGTTTCGTGGCGCCCGAATAGCTGCAGGCGGTGATAGCCAAAGCGCACGACCACAGTATGAAAGGATTGTAGATGCTGACTTTGCGCTTAGAGTCAAACATCATAGAAGCTCCGATGAGGTCCCGGCATCTTCGACCAGATCTATTTTGAGCGTAACCTTCACCTTCTCGCCTACTAGCGCTCCGCTTTTGTCGACCGCTTTATCAACGAATATATTGAACAATTTGCGATCGATGGTGGTAGCAGCCGTGGTGCCGGTTCGCAGTCGATTGTCTTCGTCACGACGGAGCGGACGCAGAGGCTCGCTGTCGAAAGTTATCTCCTTCTCAATACCGTGCAACTTAAGTGTCCCAGTTATTTTGAAGCGCCCGTCAGACGTCGGCACAATCTCTCTTGAGTTAAACGTCATCACCGGAAAGTGTTCAACGTCTAAAATGTCCTGGGCTCTAAGATGATCATCCCTCATCTTGTTCTTTGTATCGATGCTAGCCATGTTAACACGGGCTTGAACCGTGGCATTCGAGATCGATTTGCCATCATAATCGACTCGACCGCTAAACTTGGAAAAGCGCCCGGAAACGTTCGAGAGCATGAAATGCTTCACTGAGAACTCAACTGCCGATCGGCTTTCATCCACCCGAAACGCATGCCCGGCTTGCGCATTTGTCGGTGCGCCTGCGATGAGAAAAATCAAGCCTGCAAGTAGAAGAGCCAGTTTAGAACGATTAAGCAATTTGACACACCTCCTCTCTATCGAGTCGCACTTCTTTGTTGGCAT
>CAZISK010000492.1:0-6302 GCA_964541355.1 uncultured Candidatus Obscuribacterales bacterium | reverse complement strand
CGTACTGCATTGAACTGAAACACGTTCCGGTCTCGAACGATGGCAGCAATTCTGTGCCAAGGAGCAACCGGCTCCTGGTAAGAGCAAAGTCACGTTAATGCTTTGGAAGATCACAGAAGTCCTCTCTGTCTCATCAACCACGTCAAAAAAAGGACATAGGCAAACCTCGGAATCAGACGGAGCGCTGCATAAATCAGCGATTTGAGCAGACCGAAGTTATTTTCTTTCCTGGCTTCCCGAACATAATACACATAGTACGGAAGCGCCAGCAACAGCACAAGCAGAACCACTGGCAATTGCCCGGTATACATTTTGCTCCTTTTGGATGAGGTTTGACTGACTGCCTGACGGAGCAGCCAGAGGGATGTTTGTATGTCCCAACAGTTCAGACAAGCTCAGCAGAAACAGCATGCGACGCAACAACTTATTGCTAGCTCAATTTGCTCAACCTATTGTTGCCAGCAGTGCTGCTTTAACCACATCACGAATCTCTATTCCCGTTATGACTGGCAGCAGAAGTTGCGACATCGCGGGAACAGGTTACCAGAGCAATAGTTTGCGCTTCACTCTTCGGCACAAGTGAACGACGATAACTACTCTGAATTCTTGGCGCTTGGCTGACTTGTGTGATTGGTCGCCTCGATTTTCGCGGGATGTAAGTTTGTCCTAATTTAGCCTGTTGGATTGAACAAGTGCAAGCAATTCTCCCTCGTTACGATGGTATAAACAGCGACTGTGTCTAAATTATGGTGAATGAGACTAGCGCTAGTAAGCAGTTGATTTCATTGAGGCTGATTGACCAGCGCTGATCACGGAGGCGAGTGCGTGAACTAAATAGCGCCAGGGTCAAACTACTTTGCACCTGCGGCGCGCTCTTTGGCTCTTGTTGCTGATTTCACCATATGTGGTATTACCTTGCCCTCGAGATGATTGAATAGTGCCTCATGATGACCAAGTGATTTTGCCTTGGCGGGGCTGATTGCCTTAGTCGAAGTCGCGACCTGAAGCAGTTGTTCGAAAGACAAAGGTTTGAGACCGCTAGCTTCCCTCGCCTTGTTCATCTGATGCAGTTTGTACAGGTCAGTGATTGTTTCCAATTTAGAATGTGCTTTCAACCAGTTTTTGTATGCCGCAGGCGAATCCAATTTACCGGGTTCCGGTTCTTTGAAGGGTTTGTATGGCTCCCTCGATTTTGATGCCTCATGTGCTTTTCGCAAACCAGCTTCCCAGGCGTTGTGAATGCTGTTGAGGAAATTGCCCTCTTGCCTCGATAGAAAGTCGCGCAAATGGTCTCGCATTAAACCATCTCGCATCGCCTCCAGTCGGCGAGTGTTGAAGTCACGCATATGGCCTTCCAGCACATCGAACTTTCCTTTGGCGAGGGCAAGTTGTTCGCGCATACCCGGCGGTACTGTCTGATCGGTGTGGGGATTGAAACCCGGATTTTGCAGTTTCAGATATTGGTTGTACACTTCTCGTTGCGCTGCGGGCAGGTGCTCTGGATTGAACTTGGGGTCCAGATGGTGATCGCGTGCGAACACTTCGCGTACAGCCGCATCGGGAATTCTTTTCTGGCTTTCTGCTCGGGCATCGTCTACTGCTTTTGCATACTCGGGCGATTCAGGACCGTGCCGTCTTAGCGCGTCTCGTACAGCTCGTGTTTCGGCTGGACCACGTTGTTGTTGGAAGCGGGCAATCGCTCCTTCGCGCAACGCATTGGGCTCAAACACGTGCTTTTCCATGAATTTATAGAGCTCTTCGTAGTGCATCATGGTATCAGCACGTTTTGGCGCATCTGTTTTGTCCTGTTCGCGTGGACGTGTGAATCGGTCTACCAGCTCTCTGTACGTCATCGGTTTTTCGCCGCGTGCTGAAGCTGCTGATTTTTGCTGATGAAGCATGTACATTTCGGCGAGCAGCTCGCTTCGACTATTCCAGTATTGGGCGTTCTCTATTTTCGATTCGGGCGAGCCGTTAAATACAGGCTTGGAGGCGGTGTCAGAGAGGAGATCTCTGTGTCCTCTGTAATCGTTTTCAGCGAGTCCGGCTACTTTGCCCATCTCCTTAATTCTTGAATGATATGGATGCCGTGGGTCTTTCAACGCCTCCGCCACCCACTCGATACCCTTATGACCGCGACGAAATTCGCCAATGTCTGGGAACTTGTCCATATCAATCAGAGATTTTCTCCATTGGGTTTCAATCTCTCTGGGTGTCTTAGTTGCCCCTTTGGTGTAGAGCTCTTTCAAGTCAAACAAATGTCCTGTCTCGTGTGTGTGCGTGCTGAGGAAGTGATGATCGGTTTCGCCCACCCGTACCCTTATTCTTGTGAAAAACGGATTGTTGGTGTACTCCGTAAAGTCTCCTCGCAAATTTTCCAACTGACCGACCAGCTCGACCTCTGAAGGGCGCAGCCCAAGCTTGTTGAGATTTTCCAATACCTGATCAACGGCTTTTCTTGGAATTGGTGGACCCTCTGGAATGACCAGCTTGATTCCGCGAGTGTTGCCTGTGTGCTCGTAGTCGGGCGGCCCTGCGTGATCTTTAGGATTGGGGTCTCGGTGCTCTGCGACCATATATTCGCCGGGCGGATACGAATCGGTGGCTTTGATGAACTTGGTTAAGGCATTGCCTTTGTCCAAGACCGATCTTACTTTCTCGCCAGAGTTAAGAGCTGCTGCTTCCTGCTCTGCCAGTTTGGCTTTATATTTTTCATCGATCGCTCTTTCTCGAGCCTGTATCGTCTTTTCGTCCTGACCTTGCAGTCGTTGTCGTTCGGCTTTCTTCTCGCGAGCGATTTGCTCTTGTGTCTGTTTCAGCGCTTCCTGGGCTCGTTGGGATTCTCTGGTTGCATCGGTGTGCTCTTGTTTGATCTGGTCGTAGATTTTTTTTGTTCCTTCATTTAGTTTGATACCGTCAAACTCTGTTTGGGCGGCTAGCTTCTTCTGAGCAATTTCGGCAAGCTCGGTGGCGACCTTTCCATCTGTATCGCGAAAACTCGGGTCGCTCTTGCGCTTTGTAAGCTCCGCCTCTCGGCTGTTGAGGTCATGGAGCTTTTGCTCTGTCATTACTTTGCGTTTTAGATCGGTATATGACGGTTCGTGCGGATTAGGCGGAGTTGCCGGGGGCGTTGAACCATCGTTTCCGTGGCTTCTTCCGTCTCTTGCCGTACGGGCCTCAGTCGCCCGGCCGGTGCCTCCAGGTTTGGCGGATACCTCTGGTATAGGGTCGATGCGGAAGCCTCCTGGTCGGACGTCCGGTCTGCTATGTCTGCCTGCGGTGTTACCGGGGGTGGTGGCAGGTTCGCCTGGCGCTCTGGTCCATTCGACACGCAGACCGTTCTTCGTAACTTCGACAAAACCATCACGTGTCATCGTGATTTTGCTACCGCGTTTTTCTGCGCTCTGCATGTAGTTATACTCATGAGCCTGACCTTTTGACTGGTACTGCATCTTGAGATACTCGCCGTTGGGACCGGTACGAATCGGTCCTTGAGGCATCCTCGCCGTAAAGCCGCGATGCATAGCGCTCAAGCCCACTCCTACGAAAAAGGATGTGAGCTTGTTGCCTTCTTCCAAATGATATCCAGCGGCCTTGGCGCCTTCATGGATGCCTTTCTCGGCCAGAACGGAAGCTGTGGCGAAGAGACCTTGCGTTAATCCCTCTTTGCCCAACACGCGCATAAAGCCAGCGAAGCCGGTATTCTTCGCGGCAAGCACATCCAGCTTTGCAACGCTCCGTCCCAACGCATCAAGAGCACCTTTGTTTTCAGCCACGAAAGCAGCTTTGGCGGCTGGGGTCATTCTGGAAAATGACTCTCCCAATTTGGCTCCAATTCCACCACTGGCCCACCCGATTGCCGTACCGGCCAAAAATTCGCCAGTGTAGGGCAGCACCACATCATATCCCAGGTGCATATTGCGAGAAGAGCCATCGGCGTTGGTAACCTGCTCGCCCCGGGCCCAACGTCCAACACGTGACCCGCTGCTGCGCATGCCACCGTAAGCTTGCAACTCCATTGCGCTTTCCGCGGCGACCATGCCGGCCGCTGTGGCTGCTGCCGCCATGACCAGGGGTGTAGCTGTGCCGCCAGAAAATACAATTGCCGCGGTGGCAATTACAGCACCGGCCGTTGCTGCACCAAGTACGATACCATCCGTCTTGAGCCAGGTCTGGAAGTCGCTGACGTTCTTGAACTCAGGCGTTTCGAGCTTTGCAAGAAGCTTCTCCACCTGCTGTCGAGGACTGCCGGCATGCAATGGTCGCAGCTCCTCGAGAATCTTATCTCGCGCCGGGCTGCTTGGAGCGCCGAAATCTTCCAGACCGTTGGAAACCTTATTGAGCTTCTTGGTCAATTCGGCGATTTTTGCGGATTCATCTGGCATCTTGTAGTCTTTGTCGACCAGGCGCAGAATGTCGTCCATGGCTTTGGAGCGCCGTTCGAGCTCTTTGCGGGATTCGGGATCGGTTATCTTGCCTTCTTTGAGCTCTTTGTCCAAGGCATGTTTTACGTCCCAGAGGTCTTTCTTATCCTGGTCGGTAACGCTGTCGAGGAGCTCTCTGATTTTGCAGGCTCGCTGTTGGGCATCCTTGATGAATTCATGGAATTTGTCACCGTTCTTTTGCGCTGTATGCATTTGAGCAGTTAGAACTTGCAACTGATCGGATATCGACTGAGATAAACCCTGCATGCGCTTTACGGTAGGATGTTGATCGATGCCTGCCAGCGCTTCGTTGCGAGTAATGGCGGCATCCCTGAATGGTTGACCATCCGGGTGAGTTCTTCTTTCAATGCCGCGAAGCATTTTTAGACCGGTTGCCAGTCCTTCTTTCGGATCGCCGATATCAGGATTGAAGCGAAGTTGTTTGTGTTGTGTCTCGCCCAGTGCATGCAATCTGGCAAGCGGATTGGCACTTGCACCTTCGCCATTCAGACGGAAGGCGCCGGCAATATCCGGCGCTAGAGCCAGTCCTGCCCGTCCGTGTTTGGCAACGAAATCGACTGCCATTTGGTCTGCCATGTGCAAGCGTCCCGCTGCGATATGACGTGCGAACTCTTTATTTGTGTTGGCAATTTCGAATAGCTGGACGCGTCCCGCCGCTTGCTGTACGACTTTCTCTTGTTGCTTGGTGACTTGCTCGAAGGCCCCAATACTGAAGAGGTGACCTTCTTGTTTGTCGATAAAACGTCTCTGGGCATCGCTCAGACCCAAGTAGCTGCCCAGCTTTTTGAACCATCCGACGCCGTCTTCCGCGTGTTCTGACAGGTGTTTGATCGCCTCATTTTTGAACTTTTCGAGATCAGCCAGCTCTTTTTTTGCGGTGTCTAACTGAGTCTTCGCATCCTTCTCCATTTTTATGATCTGATCATCGAACGTGGGGCTGGCTAGAGCCCGCGCAAGCGAATCGTTCTCTGCGATTGTTTTGTTATTCATCAGAGCAAGAACTGTGGTGGCATCCAGAGGCTTGTCAGTTCCTGACAGGCGGCCGCGCAATTCCCTAGGCAGTGCATTGAAGGATTTTGCATCGATGCTTTCGGTCGATAGATCTTTGAGTACTCTACCGGGGGCCATTAACTCGACTGTGCCAGCGATGTGATCTCTGAGTTCAGGAGGCAGTTGGTTGAATGTGGTGGCATCGATAGTTTTTCCGGACAAAGAGACAGGAGCATCGCCCTTTTTCCTTTCATCCGAGGATCCTGTCAACTGGCGGCGAAGATGGGAGGGTAATGCGTTGAACTGTTCCGCTGTCAACTCCTTGCCGCGTAGCTGTTCTTGGGTGAGCTTCGTACCGGCAGCCATCTCGCGTTCCGAGCCGGTAAGCGCGGAGCGAAGACCGGCAGGTAACTTGTTGAGTACATCAGCATCAAGAGTGCGACCACTGAACGTAAGCTTTTCGCCAGGTTGCATCTCGGCGTCCGACCCGGTCAGTGCGCGTCTTAGCTCCGGAGAGAGCTTGTTGAAATTGGCATTCGGAATGGCCTTACCCGCCAGATCGGGCACGGAATATCCCTCGGACAGATAACGAGAAGTGCCATTGAGAGCGCGTCTGGAAGCGTCGCTTAGTGAGTTGAAAGTTGCCGCATCGAGCGATTTGCCTTTCAGTGCATCAGCCGGGACTTCGGTGTTTTTTCCGAGAACGCCGACTCCGGACATGATGTATTTTCTAACGTCGGGCGGTAGGGCATTGAAAGTCTCCGCGGAGATGCGCTTGCCCTCTAGATTGAGACGCTCCGGTTCTTTCAGCTTGTCTGCGGTGCCGAACAACTGTTTTCGCACGTCGTCGGAGAGAGCGTTGAACGT
>CAZISK010000491.1:0-6309 GCA_964541355.1 uncultured Candidatus Obscuribacterales bacterium | reverse complement strand
AGGGCCCGGTCGCAGATGACGCGAAGCCCCAGACGAAGACCGAAACCAAGCCCCAGCGAAGACCGAAACCCAAAAACAGAGGTGCATTCGTCATTCGCACAAACGGCATAAGTGATTTTCGAATCTAAGAACCCTATCATATTTGCCGAAACGATTAAACGAGCCTTTCAAAGTAGTCTAACCTTTACTCTGACCACAATAGCTGGTCTTGAGCGTCGTTTTGTTAGCCCGCTGATTTCAACCCGTGAGAGAAAAAAATGTATAAGCGCATCTTGGTTTCTTTTCTGGCACTACTAATGGTGCTTGTCTCTCTGAGCTCGAACTGCGCATACTGCGCTGTTCAAGGGAAGCCAAATATAGTAGTTATCATGGGAGACGACATTGGTTGGTTCAACATCGGGGCCTATCACCAGGGCATAATGGCGGGAAGGACACCCAATCTCGACAAGATGGCTGCGGAGGGAATGCGCTTTACCGATTACTATGCTGAGGCTAGCTGCACGGCCGGCCGGGCGAATTTCATCACCGGACAGTTGCCTATTCGCACGGGGCTTACCACCGTTGGACAGGCTGGTGCTTCGATTGGTATTCCTGATCAGGCAGTCACCATCGCGGCCGCACTCAAGTCTATGGGCTATGCCACCGGTCAGTTCGGCAAAAATCACCTTGGAGATCTCAATAAATTCCTGCCGACCGTTCATGGGTTTGATGAATTCTTTGGCTATCTTTATCACCTCGATGCAATGGAGGATCCAGCTCATCCCAACTATCCGCAAGATCTCCGCGATAAAGTTGGACCTCGGAATATGTTGCACAGCTATGCCACCGATACTGATGACACCAACGTCGAGCCCCGGTGGGGTAAAGTCGGAAAACAACGGATCGAGGATGCCGGCCAACTATATCCGAAGCGGATGGAAACCGTTGATGACGAGATTGTCGAACATACGTTGAAATTTATCGATAAGGCAAAGGGCGCAGACAAGCCATTTTTTATATGGCTTAATCCCACGAGAATGCACGTCGTCACCCACTTATCCCCAAAGTATGACTCGATGCGAAACTCTCAGAATGGTTGGACCATCGAGGAAGCAGGCATGGCCCAGTTGGACGACGTTGTCGGTTCTGTGATGAAACATTTGAAGGACAACGGTCTGGACGATAACACTATCGTTGTATTCACCACCGATAATGGCACGGAAAACTTCACCTGGCCGGACGGAGGACAGACTCCTTTTGCAGGAGGAAAGGGAACGGCTCTGGAAGGGGGCTTCAGATGCCCGGCCATTGTGCGCTGGCCCGGTAAGATACCAGCTGGCAGAGTAGTGAACGGCTTGATGTCCGGACTGGATTGGTTCCCCACGTTTGTTGCATTTGCGGGCAATGCCAACATTAAAGACGAGCTGAAGAAAGGCAAACAGATCGGTGATACTACATATAAGGTCCATCTAGATGGTTACGATCAGTCTCTCCTCCTTACTGATAAGGGCCCATCGAATCGGCATGATGTGTACTATTTCACGGAAGGTACACTCAGTGCGGTAAGAGTTGATGATTACAAGTATCGCTTTACCGACCAGCCAAATGGTTGGCTTGGCTCCACGGAAAAACTGGATTGGCCGATTCTTGTTAATGTCCGACTCGATCCTTTTGAACGGACTGGCATGCCAAACGGTAAGAGCGGATCGATGTACTATTTCAACTGGTTCTCATATGAATTCTGGAGATTTGTACTCGTCCAGCAGCAGGTTGAGAAAGCTGCACAGACCTTCATCGAGTTTCCTCCCATGCAAAAAGGAGCAAGCTTTAATCTCAATACGCTCAAGGAAAAGCTTCAAGAGCGGGTCAATGCTGCACATGGTCAGTAATGCCGAATGGATTGTATTTGCTGTTTGTGCGGTTTGATACAATGCAGGTGAATGCAGAAAAATGACAGCGCAGATAACCTCGCGCCGCCCGACCTGAGGATCAGATATTCTGACTTCGAGCATTTAGGTTCTGGCGGCATGGGAATCGTATTGGGCGCTCGTGATGAGCACCTCAATCGAACGGTCGCGATCAAGCTTTTGCCGCGCAATAGTGAGAATGCACTTGCCGTCATGCGCTTCCAGCAAGAGGCGAAAGCGGTAAGTAAGTTGAACAATCCGCATATCGTTCAGGTCTTGGATTTTGGCTATACGGCCGGCGGCGAGCCCTATCTTGTAATGGAGCGGGTCACAGGAGAGTCACTAGAGGATATCCTCACTCGAAAAGGAAGTTTGTTCATTCAGTCAGCGATACGAATCGCAACCCAGCTCAGCATCGCCCTCGAGCATGCCCATGCCAACGAAGTCGTTCACCGTGATTTGAAGCCAGGCAACATCATGCTGGATCAGGATAGCAACGTGAAGGTTCTCGATTTTGGCCTGGCGCGAATCCTGAGCCTCGGCGAATTGGATTGGCGTTTGACCAGACCAGGACAGCCACTTGGAAGTCTTCTTTATATGAGCCCCGAGCAGATACGGGGAGAGGAGGCCGATGCACGCTCGGATGTTTTTTCACTTGGTCTGATTATCATTAAAATGGTCACCGGTGCGCTTCCCTGGGAAGGTCTTTCAACTATGGAGATCGTCAGATCCAGACTGGAAGAGCAACCACCAACGATATCAGCTGTGGGTGAGGATCAAATGCTTCGTGAGGCGTTGAACAAAGTGGTCCAGAACTGTTTGAACCTGGATCGAGAGAAGCGATATGCCAACATGACCGATCTTAAAGTCGACCTGTGGAGTGTGTCCAACGATCCTCAAAGATTCCTCGAGCGCATCTCCAGCAAGTCAGGCAAAGCGACCAGAAATTCTACAAGCTTCCTGGTTGTTTGTGCGCTGTCACTCCTGCTTGTGCTCTTACCATTGTTGTTTTTCACCATGTGTAAAACCGAAAAGGCAAAGGGTCATCAAAAAAAGCATCCAGCCACTATCAACGGGGAGAGTTTCAAAACTGCGCGTGAGCGTTTCATTAAAGATAAGTTTCGCATAGTAGGAGATCCGGAGCATGGCGTCTGGTATGCCGATCGCAGTGTCCGGGATAAAGAGGTCGCGATGTTATCCGGGTTGAAAATTTTCGATATCTCTTTCGAGGGCAATCACAATATAAAAGTTGCTGCGATGGAAACAATTTCGAGGCTTCCATTAGGCAAGCTTTGTTTGAGGGACACCAATATTGGTGACGAAAGTATAAAGTTCATCAACAAGATCGAAAATTTGACCTATCTGGATCTTCAAGAAAGCCTCGTTACGGATGAAGGTATAGAGCAGTTATCATCAAAGCTCCCTTTGGAGCACCTTGACGTGAAGAGTCTTCGGGGCTTAACCAATAGGGGTCTCAAATACATAATACGGACATATCCGAAGCTTAATTTGTTGAGCATAAGTAGTTCAGGTATCAATGGTGAAGGTGTGAGACTTCTGCCCTCGCTTCACCAACTCGGCATTCTTCGAATCTCCGGTCTGGAACTGGTTGACGATGATATCGTCAACATCTCGACGCTCAAGTTAAGGAGTCTAGACATCAGTAACAATCCGATAACCGATCGCTCACTGGATATGGTGCGGAAGATTGCAACCCTAAGAAGTCTCAACCTGGAGATTTGTCCTTCAATTACCAGCGAAGCACGCGAGAAATTGAGGAGGATCATGGTAAACACAAAGATTCAACCAAGCCCTGATGCCGAACCGAACAATCCCAATCAGGAGGATTATAAGAAGCTGTACTCTGAAGATTTTTCTCCAGTGAAGTTAGGGCAATAGTCTTGTTACTGTAACCTGTTCGTATCTCCGAGCGAACTAGATATCCAATTTGCGTGGCATGATGAACTCACCCGATGTGCTTGGATCAAAAATTAGATAAAGCAATGCTTGTATGCTCGTCGAACAAGCATACAAGCTCAATTCGCCGAACAACATCGTGTCGTACGTAACACTCAGGTCACATTTAATGCGCTTGATCACTGAAACATCGCAAAGCTCTGGAGTGACCGCGTATTTCACACCCGACCGCCTGATTGTTAGAGGGCGATTTATCGCCTAGTGTGCCTTCATTGTCCTTGCAGCTGTGTATAGAGAACATCGCAGCCATTGTCCGAGCACCTTGTGATTTGAATCTTGCCACCCTTGATTGGCTCGCGGATTTTATGTGTGGTGACTACTTTGCCACCAATCACGATGGCAACGCTCTTGCCACAATTGCTGGTAGTGAACTCTTCCAGTGGAGCAATCTGATCCTTTGCCAATTGCAGCATCAATTTTCTTCGTCCTCTTCCGTCTGGTTCTTTCGCTGGTGCATCCGACAAAGAGATCGGGATAAATTTGTCCTTGTTAAGTACCACATAGGTCACCGTGCCGCGATCGGCCGGATCAAAAAATTCGTAGTCGTAAAGTGCGATTTGTTCTTTGGAATCGATTGGCTCCACCTTTGTCTTTTCGGGCGATTCCCTTTGTATAAGGTAAAAGCCATTGGGAAGAGCTTTGTCCGCACGGCTCTTCGGCTCAACGCTTTTTGCCGTCGACGACTGTGCCGAATCAGCGCCGTTGGTGTCGTCTGCGCTTGACGGACCTGTCGCTGCATCCACAGATAAAGCAATCGCAAGGAATGCTGCGAAGAATAAGTTAGGTCGTTTCATTAACACCAATCCGATAATGGGGCGAAGCATCAGTATTGTACAGTGAATTTCGTCGCCGGATCAAAGCGGAACCTGGTTCACTTCAACGCCTGCTTTGTCGTTGAGGCGTGCAGAGTCTTTGGGTCCATCAACCATTGGACACCGTCAGCAGTGGCGACCGCGACGCCCAGCTTGTTGTCCAGGTCGCCGTCGTCATCGACATGCAGTGCACCGGTGATGCCGTTGTAGGGGAGTATTGAGCGTATCGTGGTCGTGTCAATCTTGCCCTTTTGCTGATAGGATGCCACCATGAGGGCTCCCGTGTCGTAGGCGTATGCTTCAACGTATCCGGGCATGCTACCGAATCGTTTTTTGTAGCGGTCTCGAAATGCATTGATCGCAGTGGTTTTCTCCACCTCGAATCTAGGAGCGATAAATGGTATGTTGGCGATTTCTTGCCTCGATGTTCCGTTATAGAGCAGGTCGATAAAATCCAGGGTACAGACGATTTTTGTATCCTTCAGTAGACCGTAAGTTCTAAGCGCTCCCAATATCGGATAAATGTGGACGGAGAATCCGCTTACCATGATCAAATCTGGCTTGTATTGCTTTGCCCGCAGTACTGAAGATCTAAAGTCCTTGGTGTTGAATTCGAATACCTCGTGTTGAAAATCGATGCTGGCTGCCTTGAGCTGGGGCAGTAGGCCGCGTTGACTGCATTAGGCGTTCGACTGGAATGCCTAAAGTGATGACAACCATCGTTGAATCCAAGGCAATGGTGACATTCCCACGCGCAGATTGACCTGAAAAATCAGGCTGGCTGATGATTTTGCGCATTTTGCATCGGTGCTGCTCGATACTTGCGACTATCGCTAGCCAGCGCAACAGAAGTCAACGATTGGCAAGAATTTCCTTCGAAATCCTGGATCAACCAGGAGCTTCAGGTCCGCGGTTCGGCGGTGGATTCGAACGGCAATCGATTTCACCAGTACTCGCAGATCGATCAAAACCTTTACAGTTAACCACTCGAGGAAAAGCGCCGGAGCTTTCTGACGAAGTCCGGATCTACCATGCAAACTCCATCAACGCAGTTGCTTGAAGCTACTTCGTGTAGGATGCTTCTTTCATCTGGAAGTAGTGGAACGGTCATAAGACCGGTAGGCAATATTCGGCTCGTCTTTGTCGTTGGAGTCTGCACTACCTGTAGTACCTGTCTGGCTATTCCTGGATCGAGCCACACGGCTCCCAATCTCACGCTTCTTATCGCTGTTTCGAGAACTCTCGTCAGATTATCCTTGAGGACATAGCCGTCCGCACCAGCGTCCATTGCAGAAAATATGTCGTCAGGCGAATCGCTGGCTGTGAAGATGAGCACTCGTACTCCGCGGTACAAGTTTTTGATCTCCTTAGTCAACTGTACTCCGTCTTCTCCAACCAGGCTCAGGTCAACAATAGCTACATCGATAGCTTTCTCATCTAGTGCAGCGAGAGCTTCTGATGCATTGGCAGCCTGTGCGGCAAGTTGAAGGTCCGGAATTGCGGCGAAAAACTCTTGCAGTGCAAGTCTGCTTTCATCGTGACTGTCAACTGACAGAACCTGGATTGAGGTGTTGCTGTTGGTCATTACTTTCGGCATCTAACCATTGGCGGCTTCAATCTGGATGTTCGTGTCT
>CAZISK010000490.1:0-6318 GCA_964541355.1 uncultured Candidatus Obscuribacterales bacterium | reverse complement strand
CGAGCACAAGACCAAGTCGTTTGGCATCGTCCCAGGACGGGAATTCATTCTCAGAACTCAAGAGCTCTTCGGGAGACTGTGTTGAAATAATTTCCGGCGGTGGATTGCTTCGTAGCTTGTCTACATCAGTTACCAGCGCATTCAACTTGGCAAGTTGATCCGAAGGAATATTGATACTTGTCGTTCGGGTTTGCACCACCGTCTCGCCCTGTATCTCTAACCTTGTTGTCTTTCCATCGTTTTCCGCCACGCTGATGCTGCTGACGGTGAAGTTAACACTGCCGACCTTTGTCGGAATTTGCCCTTGTATGCCCTTGATCTGCTTCAGGCACTGGATCTCTTTGTCGTTTTTCACGACTTCGGCTGTAACTTTGCGGTTTAACCTTATTGACCCGACATCACCGTGCAGAACCAATTGCCTGCTACCATCTCCAGGGTCAGTGATTGACATTGCTACCCCTGGAACCAGCTCAACGTTCTTTTTATCGAAAGAGTTTTTTTTGAACTCTAGCGACACGTATGTTTTCCCTTCGTTCGAGAAAACGGAGACAGAGTCTATCGATAGAAAATCCAGAATTTCCTTTGCCTCTGGGCCGAGCAACTTGAAGTTGTCCTGCGTGAGGGTAATGTTCTTCAATGGTTCTCTTCCATCTGCACACGATGAAGAGTCTGTGATGAGCATCACGTCTGGTAGATACGAGTTGGGTACAAGAGTTGGTGCGTCTCCGATAACTTCGCAAGACACATTAGCCTTGAAAAGGTCGGTTATGTTTAAATGGTCAAACGGACTGCTGGTCTTTGTATGATCGCCAATTCTTCCTACTCGGTCAGAATCGTCGCTATAATCGTTGCGGAAAAACGTCATTCTTACTCCTTCCGGAGTAGTTGATGAGAAGCTGAAAAAGCATAATCAAAACTACTGCCGCCACCCCTTAAATGTGCACGGCTGCACTGCGTGCCCCCCGGCTCTGCAGACAAAATCGGACTTGTTCGCTAATAGTCGAATTCATCCGTCCTTTGTGCGACAAATGCTAAGTCTAAGATGTTACAAAGTCGTTAAGGACCAAGTCGACACGGCCCGGAGCAGCGGTTGCGGTTGTGCAGCATCGCGGACATGGCGTGCACTCATGAAAATTGGGATCTTGCGCAGATGTTAGCAATTGAACTTCGTTTGTTCTAAACCATTGGTTTAAAAAAGAACATCTGGACCAAGAAAAAGGTGTTATGAGCGAAGTCACAAAGATAATCCAGAATAGGATTGGGCCTTCCGTCCAGTCTGGTGTGTTGATGCAAGCTATCAGCGAGGCGCAAAAGATAATCTCTGCCCTTGTAGTCATTTTCCAAATTGGTTAGCCAGTGTGCAGGTATGGCACTAACTCCGTTGAAGGCGCCCGAGATGTTGCCGCAAATGGCAGCCATCGTGTCGGTGTCCCAGCCCACGTTTACGCAGAAAAGAACGCTATCTTTGTAGTTATTGGGAGTCTTGATGAATGCATAGAGCGAAGTCATTATCAGATCCCGAATTGGCATTCTCATGATGGAGCTGTTCTTATGCAATTCCGCTAACACCCGCTCATCCTCCCATGAAAGCATGTTTTGAAGCGACTCAATGTCTCGAGCCAAATTCGGATCTATTCTTCCGGTTGGTTCGGCGATCTTGCCTAGAAAACGATCGATATCGAGTGGCTCGTTACTGTCTTGCTCTATCAGATAAGCAACAGCGAATACGACTGCCAACGCTGCCCCAATGGCACCGGTGTGAGTATGAGTGACTTTCGCAGATTCTACGGTCTTGGCAAAGAGGAGCTCCTCATCAGCGAAGTAGAAAAGTCCCAGAGGTGCGGAGCGCATAGCCGGACTACTTCCCGGGAAGTTACCTCCGGTTTGCTTTTTGCCGAGCAGGCAGCCCAGCGCTGCATCCTTTGTGGCTCGACCGCTAAGGCGTGGAAATACAAGTCTCCAGCGGGCTAGCCTTTTTCGAAATTGCTCAACCAATGATTCGTCGTCCTCAATAAGTGCTTCCGCCAGCAGCATAGTAAGCTGAGTGTCGTCTGTGAAATAGCCATATCCTGGGCGGACTTTGTAGTCTGCTACAAATCCGTATTTTTCGCGTATCCGTTGGTGGCTCAGGTTCTCGGTGGCGAATCCTAGTGCGTCACCGACAGCGCCACCAAGAATGCAACCACGGAATCTCTGTAAAAAATCAGTGCTTATCTCAGAATTCGGCGAAGCAATTTGTCTACTGTGCCCTGTTGGTGCGGCGAGGACGTTCGTGGTGGCAAAGTCCAAGTCTTCGACAAGACAGTTATTGGTCTTCGAGAGGTCAGAACTGCCTTCCTCTGGATTGATTGCACGTATTGGCTGTTGATCTAGTGAATCATGCATATTTATCACTCCGTTGTGGATGTGCTCTATTTCGATGAGATTGAGGACCTATCGGGAGCTTCAGCGGACGATTCATCGGGAAGCCATGTGATACCACTCAATTTAGCCTTGTCGTACTGGTGAATGGTGCATATGTATCACCGTCGCAGAAATAGTCTATTTTGATAAGATTGTGGCTCTTGCGTGACCAACCGCAGAGATCGCTTCATCAGGAAGCCATGCGATACCACTTGAGTCGTACGATATGTGTCCTTTGAAATTGAGGTCGTCTCTATTAGGATAATCTTCGCGCCACTGCGCGCCTCTGGACTCTGCCCGAAGCAAGGCCGCCTGAGCGACCAGCAGCCCTAGTGTGTATGCTGCGTTTCGTTCTGCTGCATGCTGACGGGACAAAGAGTTTTCAGCGATTCCATCCGGTACAGTCTGGCACCGTCGGAAATGGGCATCTGAAAGCATTCTGCCGGTTGTTGACCTATCCAAAGTAGAGCCGAGTCGATGAATGACACTGTTACCTGATTCTCCCATTTCATCCGATCGGCATAGCGGTGTATTGGTATCAGCGCCGAGGTAGGGCACCGTACTTAGTATAAAATATGGTGCTTCCGAAGTGCAGTAGGTCGGTACCGTATCCAATATCGTATCTGATGCCGCTAGATTGTCATTGATGAAACTTCGCAGTGATTCTGCTGATCTGACTATGCCAACGTCGTGCAACAGCCGATCGCGGAAGCGCTCCAGATCCAACCTGGTGATTGATTCCGTCGTACTCTTCGCCAGCGCGGCTGCATCAAGCAGTATGTCTCTTCTGAAGGTTCTCGGCGCGGCCTCTGACTTGACGAGCGGGAGAGCCTGGTCTCGATCGCGCGAACGAATACGTCTGGCTAAGTTCATAGCCATGACACCACCTTCCAACAAGGAGTTGCTGGCCAGTCGATTAGCGCCATGAAGTCCGGTGCAGGCACACTCACCGATTGCGTACAGTCCGGGCACAGTGGTACGCCCGTCAGCATCTGTCAATATTCCGCCCATGAAGTAATGGGCAGCAGGTGCTACCGGAATCGCACTACTGATTGGATCGATACCGAACTCCCGGCATCGCGCCACTATGTTTGGAAACTTCGTCAGAACTTCTGCTTTGCCAATCGAGCTCAGGTCAAGCCAAACGTTGGCGCTTCCATCTTGTTTCATTTGCTCATGGATAGCCTGCGACACCTTATCCCGAGTGGCTAATTCACCTTCCGGGAAGTAACGCTGAACAAAGCGCTCACCGCTGGAGTTAAGCAATATTCCGCCTGCGCCTCTGACTGCTTCCGAAATAAGAAAGGCTGGCGCGCCATCAAGCGCCAGTGCTGTCGGATGAAATTGAACGAACTCCATATCGACCAGGCTCGCCCCAGCTCGAAAAGCAGCGGCGATTCCGTCACCAGTGGCGGTGGGTGGATTCGTCGATAGAGAATAGATTTTGCCCAGTCCGCCAGTGCACAAGACGACTGTTCCAAAGAGCTTTATTATGGTGGCACGAGTCGGCGATTCTTTGATTAACTCAACGCCTATGCACCTATTGCCGTCTGTGATTATTTCCGTGAGAAAACAGTTCTCAAAAATCTGGATTCCTGGAAGAGAAAGTGCTTTGGCGGTTAGTGCGTCAATAATTGCACGTCCTGTTGCATCGGCGCTGTGCAGAACTCTTGCCAATCGGTGTCCGCCTTCGAGAGCGAGCGATGTTTTGTCAAACTTTACACCTAATTCGTCAAGGCGTCGAACAAGTTGACCGCCACCACCGATAATGCGCGCTGCCGCTTCTAGTTTTGTCAAGCCATCACCGGCGTTGATTGTGTCGGTTAGATGTTGGTCGACTGAGTCTGCTGTATTCAACTCGGTTACAGCCGCCAGACCGCCTTGTGCCCAGGCAGTATTGGATTCGTCCAGTTGTCCCTTGGTTACAAGTTGGACCTGCCGTCCGGCACTTGCTAGCTCGATCGTCAGAAGTAGTCCCGCGATTCCAGAACCAATCACGATTATGGCTTCATTTGAATCAAAATCTCGTCGGCGCGCCATTGGCTAACACCTCCTCACTCACAGGTAGATGAGCGACTAATATATGCTGATCATTCGGTCGATTGATTTGCGTGCCCGAGCGCTGATTTCTTCAGGCACAGTCACATGAAACACATCATCGGTCAGCGATCGGTGCAACTTCTCGAGCGTGATCATTTTCATGAAATAGCAGCTCATCTCAGAGCTGATCGGATAGAAGGTTTTCGTCGGATTCTCTTTCTGCAATCTATGAAGGATTCCGATTTCAGTTGCGACCACAAATTCATCGGCTTCGGACTCGTGTGCCCGGCGAATCATCCCTTCCGTGGATGCAACCTTGAGACTGTCGGTGGTGCCTTGTGAGCGGCAGACTCGATCGAGATACGGGGTCAGGCATCCACATTCAGGGTGGATCAGCAACTCCGCTTTCGGGTGCTGTCGGCTCATCTCATCAATTTTGGATGGGTGCACTGCTGCGTGGACGTGACATTCTCCCATCCAGATGTGCATGTTCTTTCGACCGGTCATCTTTTGGCACCACGATCCAAGGAATTGATCCGGTAGAAATAAGATCTCTTTGTCTTCTGGGATTGACTGCACCACCTTCAGTGCATTACCGGAGGTGCAGCAGTAATCCGATTCTGCTTTGATAGCGGCAGTTGTGTTGACATAGGAGACTACAACTGCGTCTGGGTGCTCCCTCTTCCACTGCTTCAGCTGCTCCAAATCAATAGAGTCCGCAAGAGAACAGCCGGCGTCGAGGTCAGGTATGAGCACTCGCTTTTGGGGACAGAGAATGGCAGCAGTCTCAGCCATGAAGTGCACGCCGCAAAATACAATCGTCTCGGCATCGGTCTTAGCCGCTTGCTGAGCCAACCCTAGCGAATCACCCACGAAGTCCGCGATGTCCTGTATCTCAGGAATCTGATAGTTATGAGCCAGAATTACAGCGTTGCGCTTACGCGCCATTTCTTTGATGTCGCGGGACAAATCGGCGACTAAAGCTGTATCAACATTTGCTGTCTTAACTGAAATCATGGTGTGAAACCTCCCCTGAACGTAGCCGAGGTGATTACGATATTGGGTTTTGAGGGTAAGCGTATTTTTGACGTTAACTATAGTTTAACACAAGCTTTTGCAAATGGGTATTAAACCCAGGCGGTTCCACGCAAAATTAATTTCGCGTTAATGAATTGAGCGTACGAAGTCTTAGAGCTCTGGATGCTGAAGCTGTCACTTATACGCTTAAATGAGCTATTCCGCCAGGTATTGTCTCAGACGAATAAGTTGTCGAATTGGCAAAAAGTCGCAGGTGATATCTTCCGCGAATCTGTCAAAAAACAAAAACAGGACGATCCGGCAGTTTATCAAAATCAGGCTCTGAAAACTCATACAATCGTGCCGGACGGAAAGAGGTCTCCTGGCTAGTTTCATCTAGCTGCTTCAATATCCCGGCACCGAGAAACTTCTTGCGAAAATTTCGATTATCGATCTCTCGGTTGAGAATCGCTTCGTATACTATCTGCAAGTCTCTCAGAGTGAATTTCTTCGGCAAAAGCGAGAATGCAGCCGGCGTGTACTCGATCTTGTATTTCAAGCGCTGCACGCCGGATTCGATTATATGGGCGTGATCGAACGCCAGAGAAGGAAGCTCCTTGATCGGCCACCATGCCACGCCGGATGCGTCGGAGCTCGCCTTGATTTCCAACTCCTCTTGCCGTAGAAGGGCTAGGTAGGACACGGTTACTACCCTACCGCGCGGATCTCGTCCTTTGTCTCCGAAAGAAAAAAGTTGTTCTAGATATATATTGGATACGTTGGTTTCTTCAAAAAGTTCGCGTGCTGCAGCTGCCTCGAGCGTTTGGTCTGCATCTGTGAGGAATCCACCAGGTACAG
>CAZISK010000489.1:0-6320 GCA_964541355.1 uncultured Candidatus Obscuribacterales bacterium | reverse complement strand
TTGCGCCATCCCAAGCAGCGGGAGTGGCTCGGGGCCTCCCATGAGGCCCCGAGCCTGTTGGTGTGTGCGTCACTGCTAGAACAGAAACAGCTGCCCGTTGTCTTTGCCCTTCCCGGTACGTCCGCGTTTCCGCGGCTTCCCGGTTCGAGCGTCGGACCCGATGGCAGGCTGTTGAGACGTGCGTGCCGCCACAAGCGGCGTTGCGACTGGTACCGGCTCATGTCCGGTTGTTGATACCTCCGACGGTGCTTCAAGGGTGAACGTGCAGCCGTAAGAGTTCTCCCGCCAGTGCGCCTGTTGTTGTCGGAGTTTCGATATGGCGATGAAACAACGCTGAGCCTTTTGGCTCCTCTCGTCGAAGCCGTCGTAGCGGGCATCAGAGTCCGCCACGATGTTCAGACGAAAGGTCCGCCAGGCTTTCCCATCGTAGATCGCCGCCCGAAACTGTCCTGCCCAGACCGGTGCCTTGTCCTGATGTCTCAGGTGGCACCAAAGCTTCATGTCGCCGGTCTGAACGCGGGAAGGCACGAGCGCTCTGGACGAGAACATGTTCGCCAGAGCGCCCGTCACCCATGTTCGACCAGTGACAAGGAGCGATGGTCGTCCTTGTGCCATTGGTACTCCTTTCTGTTTGGGGTTCGAAACGCAAGAAGCATTGAGTTTTAACCAGCTGGTCTTCTTTTCGATGCACTCCAAGGAATGCTGGTTATGCGGTTGTCGTGTAGATAGTCCCAAGTAGAGCAGCTTCACGAGTTGAAAACAGTTCGCTGAACGACGACTACCGAACGCCCTCGTCCGGCTGCGTCCACGCTTCTGCCTCGGCATCCGTCGCCTCGACCTCCTCCATGGTCATCGTCCCGACCCGCGTGCGCGGGTCCGCCTGCGTCTGAGGAGCGAGCCTGCGCCTGCGGTCGAGACCATCTTCCAAGGCAGCACGCAGAGCCGCCCGTTCATCGGTACCCAGCTCCGACATCTCGACCCAGAGTCCATCGCCGACCTCTTCGATCATGGACTGGAGCTGCTCGGCGAGCCGTTCGTAGTGTTCGCGGAAACGTCGGACGCAGTCCCGGGCCGCACGACCCTGTTCATTCCACAGCGGCGAGCCTGTGAACTGAACGCCGTTGGTGAGAGCGGCGAACACTGCTTCGTAGCCACGCACAGCCCGATCCCAGGCGCGGGGGTGCATCTTGCGGATCTTGCCATCGAAGCTGGCAACTCTCGCCGGGAACTCGTCAGGTCCCGATGAGCCTTGCAGTGCTTCGAGTTCGCGAGCCGCATCGCGGGTGAGCATCGCAGCCCGCCAGAGCGTGACCAGCTCCGGGAGGGTATCGGGGCGAGGGCGTTCCAAAAGCCCCATCTGCAGGCGCTCCGAGAGCAGGTGGCGCAAATTCTTGCGCTCCTGTTCGTCCAGTCCGAGCAGGTCGAATTCGGTCAGACCGAATCCCCGACTCGTGGACAGCATCTCGACGAGTTCCGTGTAGTTCTGATCGACCTGCGCGTCGAGTTCGATGTGTGCTTCACGTGCCGCTCCAGCTTCCGCTGAGCGAGCCTTCAGCAGCTCGAGCCACTTGAGGCGTGCCGCCTCGCGTTCGGCGAGTAGCTGCGTCGTTTGAGAAATGAGACTCCTGAGTGTCATGGTAACCTCCCGGAGCTGCGGCTCGGAATCCACTTCCGAACAGATACCGCCGTGACGGTAGTTAACAGCTCCAACAGATGGTGATACATTCGCCTACACACGCCTTCGGTCGTGGAGTCCGCCTCCGCGCCATTCGTGTCAGGTATCCTGATTCTGGCTTCAACCAGACATCTCGCCACACATTCGTCAGACTCTCAAACTCACAAGAACGTCTTCTTGCAGGTGTGCTAGGACAAAAGCGCCTCGAACCAAATGTGATACCAAGCCGTTCCTGGAAAACGGTTTTGGCATTTAGATTTGGCTGGAAGATGCTTGTTGCTTAGTGAGTAATCTTTCGATTGGCTTAAGAAATGGTATTTAAACCGTACTCCTCTATAAGCAATTAGATCAACGTAATTAGCCCTTGTTGAGATGATGAGTTCATTAGATCTCTTCGTAATACCCCTACTTTGCGCCAGCCAGATAGCGCGGTTAGCGTACGGTTGCCAAGCGGTGCGGGGCAAGGTTGCTGCTTTCGATATTACGAGATACGCCTAGTGAGCCACGAGTCACTCAGCGCGCGATGCACAGCCTTTTTCTGAGCACAGATAGATCGTCACAGATCGGCACTTCTAGCTCAATGGCGCGCTTAGCCTCCATAACAAATCGTCCTTGGACTACGCAGTAACTGGTATGCAAAGACAGTTAGGCAACGAATCAAACTGAAGCTTGGAGGAGCAAATCGCTAGTCGTCACTGAGTGGGTGCTTCTTTTTCTTAGATGGGCGGTTCTCGAATATGATTTTGGGAAATCGCTGTTGAATCTCCCGTAATCCGGCTTCGGAGAAGCCGGTACTGCCGGTCAAATCGAGCTGATTCAGACTCTTCATCGATGCAATCTGATGCAGGTGCTCATCGGATATGTGGTTTCGGTGCAGAGACAGTTCGTCGAGCTTGAACCCGGCAAGACCAGTGAATGCGTCCTCTTCGAACTTCGATTCGGCGAGTCCAATGTGCTCGACTGTCTTGCAGCTTGTATACGCCTTCAGTAGCGCGCGGTCTACGTGAGCGAAGTTGAGAGTAAGAATCTTCAGCTTGGGAAGAGCCATAAGATTTTCGATCCCGGCTCCGGTAACCTTTTGGGCTGGTTTGACTTCGAGCAGTCTGAGTGTTTTCAGCTTCGATATGACCGCAAGTGTCTTATCAGTGACCGCGGGGCCTCCAATCTTCAAATCCTCGAGTTTACTCAGCGGTTGCAATTTCTCCAGACCGGCGTCCGTCACATGCGTGTTCTCCAGACCAAGGATTTGCAGCTCTTTGAACTTGTACAAGGCCTCGATGTCTTTATCATGCATTTGAGTGCTAGCCAGATCGAGCCCTTTCAGTGGCAGATCCACAAGGAATACCAGACCACGCCCATCGACGGTGTCGCCAATCAGCGAAAGACGCTCAATGTCGGTGCGGCGGGAGAGGTCGATCAAACTATCATTCGTTACTGCTCCTTTCGAAATCCACCAGGTCCTACCATGGCGTGTTCGTTGTTCGAACCTGGGCTTCTCGATCTCCATCGCAGCATCAACGAGTACCGGTCCGTATATCGAGTGTTCGGGGACAGCCTGCACCTTTTCCTCCGTAAGCTTCTGGGAGTTCTGTAACACACCCACTCCGAGCTGCAGAGATGCCACTATCGCCAGTATTACTAGTACGGTTGCGACTACATATCCGCCTTTACGAGCAACGTTTTCTAGACCCCTGGAATGCTCCTCTTCAACCTGCGGCGGTTTGGGCAATAGCTCTGATAGAGCATCGGCCAATTCAATCATGTTTTGAAAACGACTGGATTTCTCTTTGGCCAGACACCTTGCAACAACTGTTTCAAGCTCATCTGGAAAGACCAGCTCTGGTTTCATCTCTGCCAGAGTAGGTGGCTTCTGCTTGGTGTGCTGGCGAAGAAGCTCGATTGGCGTCTCCCCTGCGAATGGTCTCGATCCGGTCAAGGCCTCGAACAGGCTGCAGCCAAGTTCGTAAACTTCCGAACGTTGATCGTAATTCTCACCGCGAGCTTGATCTGGGGGCATATATCCGGGCGTGCCTGACATAGTCTTGTCCTGATCGTTGCCTTGCAGGACAGCGACACCGAAGTCGATAATCGAGACCTTGATCGGTTTTTGATTAGATATGAGCAGATTCGATGGCTTGATGTCGCGATGCAATACTCCGGAGGAGTGGGCATGAGCCAGAGCATTGCAGACGTCGCAAAAAATCTCGACGACCTCCTTGACGGAAAATAATTGGCCTTGCGCGATCAGACGCTCCAAACTGATACCATCTATGAGCTCAATCGCCATATAGGGAGCACCGCCGGCGGTAGCGCCGAGATCGAGAATCTTTACGATATTGGGATGATTGAGTTTGCTGGCCGCTCGTGCTTCATTTTGAAATGAAACGAGTTGTTGGGGATTGACTGCATTGAGACATTTGACTGCGACGAATTTGTCGAGCAGTTGGTCTCGGCAGTAGTAGACCGTTCCAAAGCCACCTTTCCCGAGCTCGGCTATTGGGATAAACCGCTCGACTGGGAACTTCTTTGCGTCAATTTCGAGAGGTTTTTCCAGGTCGATGTCGGCTGCCTTCTCGCCGGTGAAGACCGCGCTCAGAAAAGACTTTTGCTGTTCCATCTCCGAAGTGCCGTCCAGCTCACTATATTCTTCGAGATGCGCTTCTATCGGCACCGGCTCCTCACAACCACAAAAGTCCTGTCGAAAAACCCATTGGGTCAGTGAACCGGCTCGCCCGTGCTTGAGACGTTTTCCGCACTTCGCGCAGACCTGAATTTTGATCGGTTCGGTTGATTCCTGTTCGGTGGTGAGCACTTTAGATGCGCAGCTGCATACCGCAATCCATTGCGTGATACTGCCTGCCGACTGTGTGCCTGTCGTGCCACCACAACGGTGACATCGTTCTTCCGCTGTCATTAATTTTCGTCCAAGGGAGCCAGATACTTTATACCCGGCGACGTTCACTCAATGTGCATTTGTCATGTCTGCACGCCCACCATGGCTCGTACATTCGATGATCCTGAGCGCGCGACATTTTTTCTCGGTAATTGATTACGTGATGGTGAGAAGCAAGACTGTACGATATCTGTATCAATCTTTAGTTCGAACATCGCAGCGAGTCAGGATTTCTCGCGGTTGTTTCGATTACGGTTTTTATGTGCCTTTTGAGTGCGTCGAGAGTCACAATTGTTGTTTCATGCATAAGCATCCGGCTTTTGATATGACGGATGGCGCTCTCTGTTATACTAAAAGAGATAATAAGGTTAAAAACTGCTGAAAGAGAGGCGAGAGCGCTCTGTGCTCTCGCCTCTTTTCCCGGACTGTTTGCCGGTTGCTGCCTCGCGAGCCGCCTATCGCGATTCTGTTGCGTCGGCTAACCCACGTTTTTCCCTTTCGGCAGCGCGCTGGCGAACAGTCCTGACATCGTGATTGTCAGAGCGTTACGCCACCGCTGAAGTCGGCTCCCGGCCACGGGGCACCCCAGCACCGGTCCTCGCCGGCTTCGGTGCGGGAGTTGTCGTGTTGCTCTGTTCCAAACTCGATGTTGATGGCGAAGCTTCTACAGTCGCCCTCGATAGCGCCCTTTTGTTTCAGCTCGCGTATCATGGCTGACAATGTCGTGTCCGTCGGGAACTCAAGCTTCTTTCCATCAGGTGTGGTTACACGAATCACCATTGCATGAAGGTCCTCCCAAGGCGATGTTGGTTGTGAGACACAATGACGCAACTTACAACGAATTTTGTGCGGTCATGGAAACGGCGCTCAAGAGTCGATTGAATCTGTCTCAATTGAGCAGTTCGTCCTAGCGACCATCAAACTCGTCGGCGTTGCGTCCTATCGAAAAACGAGGCAGCTTCTCTAACGCGGGTCAGCAGTCCTGACTTGCGGCAGGATTTTGAACGTGTTGCTATTCGTTCGGCTGACTTTGCGGTGTTGAAGCTACTCTTTTTGAGTTTCGATAGGTATTAACCCATACTAGGCTTAGTCGTCGATAAAAGAGAATAGAAAAGAGCCTCGATTTCGCCTATAAGAGCAGATCCTTACGTCGACTAGGTAAAGCACCTGATATTGATCAATCTCGAACCGGCGATGTATCGCTGCGAAAACTCTGATAAAGCGCAATTATAAGGGGTTTCCTGAGATCGACTTTTTTCTTTGGGTAAGGGTTTAAAGGTGGCTTATGGGTAAAACATAGTTATGATATTCAACCGCAAAGATCGCAGCGACCCGATGGATGGTGCAGATGGCGCATCCGGTCGATTGCGTCGTCCACCACCCGGCAGAGGTGGTGAGCGAGGAAGAACTGGAGTAGCTCCTGGTGGTGCTGCGACCGGCGGAAGACGACGCGATGATAGCGAAAGCAGCGAAGGCAGCTCATCTCTCGATTCGGACAAGGAGGGAGAGGATAGCAAGAACGACAGCCGGAGAGATGTCCCAACGACCGGTTCGGCTGCAGAGGTCAAACGGCTGCGCGATGGTCAGAGTCTGCAAACTCTTGTCGAGCAAGTCAATTGTGACGAGATGGCAGCAGAGATTCTGAAAAAGCGGAAGATGCTTTACATCGCTATGGCGGTAGCGGGCCTAGCAATGATGGTCTGGATAACCGCCAGCTTTATGAAGTGGACACAAGTTGCATACGTCACCAAG
>CAZISK010000488.1:0-6326 GCA_964541355.1 uncultured Candidatus Obscuribacterales bacterium | reverse complement strand
GTCGTCCAGAGCGAGGATCTTAGCGACGATACCTTTGTTGCCGTGACGTCCAGCGACTTTGTCGCCGACCGAGATCTTACGTTTTTGAGCGATATAAACACGCACCACTTTGTTGGCGACAGGCGGCAGTTCGTCGCCCTTCTCGCGGTCGAAGACTTTGACGTCTACGACACGACCGCCTTCACCGTGTGGAACGCGCAGCGAATTATCGCGGACGTCGCGTGCCTTCTCGCCGAATATGGCGCGAAGCAGCTTCTCTTCCGGCGGATGTTCGGATTCACCCTTCGGGGTGATCTTACCGACCAGAATATCGTCAGGATAGACGCGTGAGCCGACGCGGACGATACCGTTCTCATCCAGGTGCCGGAGCGATTCTTCCGAGACGTTAGGCACTTCGCGGGTGATCTCTTCCGGACCGAGTTTGGTCGAGCGGGCATCGATCTCCAGCTTCTCAATGTGGATGGAGGTCATCACTTCATCGTAGACGAGACGTTGACTGATCAAGATCGCGTCTTCAAAGTTGTAGCCTTCCCACGGCATAAATGCCACGAGCAGGTTGCGTCCCACCGCCAGTTCACCACTCTTGGTGGCAGCACCATCGGCGATGATCTGACCGGCCTCGACCGTGTCGCCGACGTTGACAATCGGCTTCTGGTTGAGGCAGGTGTCCTGGTTGGAGCGCTGGAATTTGTTGAGCCTGTACTTCACCAGACGCTTGTCGCCTGTGCGAACGTGGATGGCGTTAGCGGTTACGTATTCGACCTTGCCTTCGACATCGGCGACAATCACCATGCCGGAGTCTTTAGCGGCTTGCTTTTCGATACCGGTCGTCACCATCGCTCTTTCAGTCTGAACCAGAGGTACGGACTGACGTTGCATGTTCGAACCCATGAGCGCTCGGTTAGCGTCGTCGTGCTCGAGGAACGGAATCAGAGCCGTTCCGACCGAGACGATCTGGATCGGGCTTACACCGATGTAATCGACTTCGTCAGGTGTAGTTTGAATGAACTCTGCTTTGTATCGGACTGGAATCGACTCGACTGCAAATGTACCGTCTTCGTTAACGGACACATCACCGGGAGCGACGCGGAATCTGTCTTCTTCGTCAGCGGTGAGATAGTCTTTCTTCGTCGTAACGATGCCGTTTTCAACCTTCCAGTACGGAGTTTCGATGAAGCCGTACGAGTTGACTCGGGCATGGGTAGCCAGAGAACCGATAAGACCTGCGTTCGGACCTTCAGGAGTCTCTACCGGGCAGATTCTTCCGTAGTGGCTGGGGTGAATATCGCGAACCGCGAATCCAGCACGCTCTCTAGATAGACCGCCAGGTCCCAGCGCCGATAGTCTGCGCTTGTGAGTCAGTTCTGCCAGAGGATTGGTTTGGTCCATGAACTGCGAGAGCTGCGAGGATCCAAAGAATTCGCGAATGGCAGCGACGAGAGGCTTCGTATTGAGAAGGTTGGCAGGAGTGAGAGTATCAGCATCTTGCAAAGTCATACGCTCTCTGACGATTCTCTCCAGACGCGTCAGACCGATACGGAATTGGTTCTGAAGCAGTTCGCCGACGGAGCGGATTCTTCTGTTGCCGAGGTGATCGATGTCATCAACCTGACCTTCATCGAAGTTAAGGGCGATGAGATAGTCGACAGCAGCCACGATGTCTTCGGGAGTGAGTGTGCGCTGAATCTCTTGAACGTTCAGACCAAGCTTCTTGTTGAGCTTGTAGCGACCAACACGACCGAGGTCGTAACGCTTGTCATCGAAGAAGCGGCTGTCAAGAATACTTTGACCGCCAGCGACCGAAGGCGGGTCGCCGGGACGAAGTTTTCTATATACCTCTATAAGGGATTCTTCCCGAGTCTTGTTGCTGTCCTTTTCAAGTGTCTTCTTGAGGAAATCGTGATGGCGGAAGATTGTCTCCATCTCCGAATCCGTGTAACCAAGCGCTCTCAACAACGTCGTCGCAGGAAGCTTACGGTTCTTGTCGATCTTGACATAGATAATGTCGTTGGAATCGGTTTCGAACTTGAGCCAGGCGCCACGGTTAGGGATGAGAGTCGCCGAGAACGTACGCTTACCGTTCTGGTCTACATCACGCTTGTAGTAGATGCCAGGACTGCGAACGATCTGGGAAACGATGACCCGCTCCGCTCCATTAATAATGAACGTACCGCGGTCGGTCATCATCGGGATGTCGCCGACGTAGATCTCTTGTTCTTTTATCTCGCCCATCTCTCGATTGACAAGGCGCATTTGGATGCGCAACTTCTTGGTGAAGCTCGCATCTAGAGCGCGAGCTTCCTCGGGAGTTTTGGGTTTATTCGGTTCAGTGTGATCCTCGAACGAATAATTCGTCAAGAAATGGAGCTCAAGCCTTCCTGTGTAGTCCTTGATGGGACTGAAAGCCTTCAGCTCTTCAGCTAAACCTTCTTCAATGAACCAACGAAACGAAGCCTTCTGGATCTCGGCTAGGTCGGGCAAATCAGAAATGCGCGAACCACCGACTCCGAAGGTTCGGACGCGCTCGGACAACTCTAAAGCCATCGGTTACCTCTGGTATTCTGGCTGGACAAAATCGACAAAGCAATTGCAGATGCCTAAAATGGGCACGGAGCAGCAACTATAAGTAGAGAGTATTGTATTGTCAACTGAATTGTTGGGAAACATAAAGCAGGCAAAGACAAAGCGGAATTAACTTAAGTTTCGCTAATGCGCCAAAAGGCAGCGAGCATGTACGTGTCGGAATTTCATAACTCGTTCTCATTATTGCCGCAATATGACCGATAATCGGCATTTTTATTAATCCTTCTTAACTTTTCTATGTAATTGGGATTTCTTCTCGCCTTTTCAAGTGGCAAATAAACTGGAAAACGGCAAATCTTGCTTGCCGATTGAAGATACAATCGATTGTGGTGGGGATGGAGCGCCGCTGGTGTGGCGTGCGGTCTTCAAAACCGTTGCGGGGTAGAGAAACGCTATCCTGGGTGGGTTCGATTCCCACGCGTCCCCGTTGATTTTTGTAGAAACTTAAGATGAAAAATCGTTGAGTGCTTCGCGTTGCTTAATGTTTGTGCGAGATTTTGAAGGGGCACGTCAGTTACGTTACCAATCTTCACTTTACATCCCGAACAGCTGAATTTTGCGCGAAGATTTTTTGCGTAGGGCAAGGAAAATAAATCCGTCGTAGCTGAACCTGTTTGTCCGGCTACCTGACTGGATCTTCCATGAGTCACTACCGGTGATGTCATGCCCCAAATGCGCTTGACATCTCCAAATCAAGAGTCTGGGGGGCTTTACAATCTTTGCTAACTTCTCATAATAATGAGTGTGTGATGCGAGATCTCAATTACTAGAAAGTCGGTCAATCGTGAATGGGCAACAAGGGGCACTTACCTGGTTAGATCAGTTTGCAGGTTATCTGGAGGTGGAGCGTAACTATTCTTCGCACACCATACGCGCGTACCTCAACGACCTAAGGCAGCTAATCGACAGTACAAGCAATCCGGGCGAATCTGGACCAGCAAAGCCAGCTATGCAGGGCGAAATTGCATTTCGTCCGAATGATGCCTTTGGTCAGCCAGCGTTCTCCTCCTCTATTACCAGCATTCCTCCAGCACCTCAACCAATAGACGAGGCTGAATCCAAGAGCGCTTCCTGGCTCGAAGCTGAGGGCTTGAAAACATACATTCGTCAAATCCAAGAGCAGTACAGCCGTCCCACGGTGGCTCGTAAAATCTCGGCTATCCGCAGCTTTTATAAGTATCTCCGGCGGGAGCAGTTGATCGACGAGGATCCTTCCCGTCTCGTCCGCGGTCCAAAACTGACACGGAAGTTACCTTCCTGTCTCGATCGAGATGAAGTCGTCCGTTTGCTTCTTGCACCTGACATGTCGGTGCTCGGAGTGCGCGATCGAGCGCTCATGGAAGTTCTCTACGCCACTGGCATGCGCGTAAGTGAGCTTTGCAGCTTGAAGGTACATGACTACAATCAGGAAGCCATGGAGATGCGCGTTACCGGCAAGGGCAGCAAAGAGCGCGTCGTGCTTCTCAACCAGAGCGCCAATGCCTGGCTGCGCAAGTACCTCAACGAGTATTGGCCGAAGCTGGCAGGTGGTAGGACTCCTCAACCGGAAAGCCCGCTATTCGTAAGCCGACAGGCGACACGCTTGTCATCACGCTCGGTGCACCGAGTCGTTCTGAAATATGCCAAGAAGGCTAAGATTGAAAAGCAAATCACGCCTCATACTCTCAGGCATACGTTCGCTACGCACCTTCTCGAGGGCGGCGCCGACTTGCGAGTCGTGCAAGATCTTCTTGGTCACACCACTATTAATACCACGCAAATCTACACGCACGTCAGTCTCGATCGATTGAGACGGGTCTATTCAAATACGCACCCACGCGCATAGACACTCGACAACAGTTACTTAAAAAACGGCTGCCATAATGGCAGCCGTTTCTTTCTATCGAAAGTCCTTAACTATGAACGCATCTGGTGAGAAGCCGTTTCCTCCGCTCCAATAATCATCCAACATGTCCGTGTGCAATGAGGATTGAAACCGAGGGAGTGGAGGTTGCCTCCTTGCCTATGCACAACTTTCTTGTTATCAAGGCTTCTTCTTTTCCGAATCCTTTTCAGGTGGCTGCTCAGGCTTGCCAACCGGCTTCTGGGTTGGGAGCGGTTCGTTCTTGATCGGTTGCTGAGCCTTCCTCAGCATTTCGTTGTACCTGTTGCTCTGGGGCATCTCTTGCGTTGCGGCCTCGATGCCCAGTCCCAAGGCAGTTGCACCGGCTACCTTTTTGGCAGCAGCTTGAATTCTCGTGGCTCCGTCACCTAGCGCTTTACTGACTGAAGGTTTTCCTACCAACACCTTAACGGCGGCTGCACTTGCTAGCGAGCCGGAGGTGTGTATTGTGCTGTCCATCCAACTTTCATCAATCCCGGTCAGGAATTTGTATCCGTAATGCCTCAATGCAAGCCCGCCACCAACAGCGGTGACCGCAGCCAGACCCTTAACGAGCTTGCCATTAAGAGCGAACCTTCGTCTGGCCAAACTTTATGTCTCTGATTCCGGCGATTTCACCAGTGTCCTTGATTAAAGGGACAATCTCGGTTCCGAGATAGAGTTGCGCGAGGAACCTGTTGGTCATAATAGGAGACTGAATGGCACCTTCCGGTCCAGCAAGGTAGATGCTGGTGCGCTGCATCTCCTGTCTCTTTTCAGGATCGGACACCTTTGTGAGATCGGCAACCAATTGTTTCGCCTCGCGTTTCATCAGATCTACAGGACTCACCTTCGCACCGTCGACTGAAATCGGTTTGGTCAGTAGCTCCGCTCTGTCGCGCGCCTCTATTGACCAAGTGCGTGGGCGACATCGCCCGGCAAGCCGACGTCAAGAAGTCATATACAGCTTATAAATTAATCAGTAATGCAGGTCTGACCGCATTTTCAGACTCTTACGCTTTATTCCAACTTTGCCTGAAAGTGTAATGTGAAGTTGGCAGCCAACCAGATAGAATGAGTAGGCGAAGTCCTCTGGGTAGTGTGACGTCAAAAAAGAACTGAAGAACAACTTTCATGGAGTGGCCTGAGTACAAAGCTAAGGTAAAAGAAGCTCTAGAGGCGAGTAAATTCGATCTAGCCGAGTCCACACTGTTGCAGGCATTGCAATGGGTCAAGGAGACCGGTGCCTCAAATGAACGGCTTTGTCTTTGTCTCGACCAACTAGCCTGGATCTATGTCAATATTAAAGATCTCGAGAGAGCGGCGTCATGCTACAAAGAATCCCTCGAAATCAAGACATCGATTCTCGGGGAAAACAATCCAATAGTTGCTAGAGCATGCAAGAAGTTGGCGACCGTCGTTTACATGCAGAAAAAATACGATCTTGCCGAGAAGTATTCAAAAGATGCGCTCAACATCTTTAAGTCGACTCTCGGGATGGACAACGAGGAGACGCAGCAGACACTTGCCGATCTGGTCTCGCTTCTCAGGCGGTTGAACCGCAACATCGAAGCGAACATTCTGCAGAACATGGGTAAAACTGCCACACCTTCCAAGCAAGCAGAAGTACAAAAAGGCTATAACGTCAAACAATCTTTTTTGAATATAAAAGTCTGCACCACGTGCAGTTTGCCATACGACGGCGATCACTGCATCCGTTGCGCGGACGGATTCACGAAGAAAGAGCCCAAACCCAAGGACGGTTCCGGCTCCGATAACAACAGTTAGCCTTCGGAGCAGTCCAGTAGATACGCACCGTATTCGATATCACACTAGCTAAATTCTTTCTGGACAGAGTGGAAACCTTAATTGAACCGCTTTG
>CAZISK010000487.1:0-6332 GCA_964541355.1 uncultured Candidatus Obscuribacterales bacterium | reverse complement strand
AGTGATGCTGAGCCCGCTTGCTGGACAACCTGTAAAACCTGAGATGCTTGTCAATGTACCGAAATTGATCACGGCATATTACGTTGACAAGCCGGATGTCAGTCTACCGGCTGAGCGAGTGGCGTTTGGAACTTCTGGTCACAGAGGATCTGCTCTGAAGAAAGCGTTCAACGAGGAGCATATTCTCGCCATCACTCAAGCTATCTGTCTGTATCGCAAGGAGCAAGGTTTTACCGGTCCGCTCTATCTAGGAATCGATACGCATGCTCTGTCAGAGCCGGCTTTCGCGAGTGCACTCAGCGTTCTCGCCGCCAATGATGTCACGGTTATGATCGACAGCGCCGGTGGCTACACCCCGACACCCGCCATCTCACTTGCTATTCTCAACTACAACAAAGGAAGAAAAAGCGGACTGGCAGATGGCATCGTCATTACGCCTTCTCACAATCCGCCTGCTGACGGCGGCTTCAAATACAATCCTCCCTCCGGCGGACCAGCCGACACCAACATCACCGGCTGGGTCGAGAACAAAGCCAATGAATTTCTCGCCAACGGCCTGAAAGGCGTCAATCGCGTCTCATTCACTGCCGCGAAGGCCGCTTCCACGACACAACACTTCGACTTTGCACGGCTCTACATCGAGGAGTTGCAATCCGTAATCGATCTGGATGCAATCAGATCCGCGTCGATTAAATGTGGAGTCGATCCGCTTGGTGGAGCCGGTGTAGCGTATTGGGGAAATCTCATCGAGCAATACAATCTGCCGATTGAAGTGGTCAACTCTGCAGTCGATCCAACGTTTTCATTCATGCATGTCGATTGGGACGGCAAGATCAGGATGGATTGCTCGTCACCATATGCGATGGCAGGTCTCCTGAAGCTGAAGAACAAATACGATATCGCATTTGCCAACGACACAGATCACGATCGTCACGGGATCGTCACTCCATCCGGTGGTTTGATGAACCCGAATCACTACCTCGCAGTTGCAATCGACTATCTCTTCAAGTCTCGCACCGGCTGGCTCAAAGATGCCGGAGTCGGCAAGACGGTTGTATCAAGCAGCATGATCGATCGTGTTGCTAATCGGCTAGGAAGACGACTGGTCGAAGTGCCGGTAGGATTCAAGTGGTTCGTCGATGGTTTGTTGGACGGCTCACTCGGTTTCGGCGGCGAAGAAAGTGCTGGCGCCTCCTTCCTTCGCAAAGACGGCAGCGTCTGGACTACCGACAAAGATGGAATCATTCTTGCTCTATTGAGCGCCGAGATTCTTGCGAAGACCGGCAAGGATCCGTATCAGCACTATGTCGAGCTTACAGAGGAGTTCGGTGCGCCGGTGTACGAGCGCATGGAAGCCCCCGCCTCTGCTGAACAAAAGGCCGGGTTCAAAAAGCTGTCCGCCGATCAGATCAAAGACTCCGAGTTCGCCGGAGAGAAAATTCTCGAGAAATTGACCACTGCCCCGAGCAACAACGCGCCCATCGGCGGTCTGAAAGTAGTCACCGAGAACGGCTGGTTCGCAGCTCGCCCATCCGGCACCGAGGACGTCTACAAGATCTACGCTGAAAGCTTCAAAGGCAAACAGCATCTGCAACAAATCCAGGAGCAAGCCAAGGCGCTGGTCACCAAAGTGCTATCGAATGCGGTGGCAGTTTAAGCTACCTGCGGTCAAAGTTCTAAAGTTTGCAACCGAACGCTAGGTTTTGTAAACGTTGTCGAGGCGTAGTTTGAGCGTCTTCACGCTGAGATCGTTGAGCTCTTTGTGCACCTTGTTGGTATCGGGGATACTCAATTTGCCCGCATTCTTGGTTTTCATTTTTTCCATGCGGTCTTTGATATCCTGGACCTCTTTCTTAAGGTCCTCTACCTGCTTTGTAGTAAGCTCGTTGCCTGTTCGACCTTCGTCAATCTCCTTGGAGAGTTTCACTAATCTTTCGGTTACAGTCCATTTTTTTGCGTCACAAGGAAGACTGCAGGCTAAGAGCACTGACAGAGTAACAACAAGTGCGGTTGCCGCTTTCATTTTCATCAACTGACGTGCTCCCTTTTCATCTGGCGTAAACTGCCACAGTATAGCAGCACTGCAACCTGCAAAAAGATGACATACGGTGACTTCTTTAGTCTGTGTGCCTGAGCTGAAAGACACATATACTGAGCATATTGGGCGATTCGCTTGTGTCTACTTCAGCTTTCTGAATCTCAAATCGATTGACGTAAAAACGACCGGCGGTTTCACCATTCAAACTCTTGGTTACATAGGTGAACACTCGGTCAACGCCTAGCTCGAAGAGGCGCACAACCATCGGTTGATTTCCGGTGATCACCATGACCGAGTCAGCACCACTGGCGGAGCCAACCGGGATGCCATTGAATGCCTTCTTCCTGCCGAGACTGGATGCTTCGGTGAAGTGCTGAGGGACATCGAGGACCTGCCCTTTGATCAATTGATCCTCCTGAGTGGGCGACTCTGGATAGACCAGTCGTACAGGCTCCTCTCCTGTGCTTGACTTGAGCAGCACTGCAGCGTAGCTATTGGCGAGCAGCCTCAATCTCACGCGCACGAGATCGCCTGCGCGCACAATGGACGTGTGTGGTACTTTATCGAACTTATCCGAATCTAAGCCTTGTCGCAACAGGCTGATCTCAATTTTGTCATTTTCCAGACCGCCGCCCTTGCCCTTGAATATGGCACCAATGGCGGTGAAAAATCCGGTCGGCTTCTTGCGGAAGTTGCCGGTATCGCTTAGATCATCGGATGAAATCGATATTGTCTTAACTTCATCGGTGGTCCTTAGTCTGTCTTCGGCTCGCCTATTCGTTTCTGCGTGGTTATCATCGTCGGCCGGATGGCTTGCCGGCGCATTTGCAGCATGGGCTGCCTCTCTGGCCGCGTACTCTTCCTGTGCCAGAGATGTCCTCGACCAGCCCGATGTCATGTCGGGAGCGTGGGGAGGTAGGTTGGGTCCAGTGGAAATCGGCTCGAGGTCAGGTGAGGTTTGTTCCTCTTTTAGCTCTTTCTTGGCTTTCTCACTAAGTCGTTCGCCGACGTTGTGCGAGACGATGGCGATTACCTCATTCGTCTTTTTGAGTGGACTGATGTCGAGACAATGATAAACATGATCCGCCGCGATAGCGAGCGATGGATGAATCCATTCGGCGTATGCATCGACGCCTTCAGTCAGGATCCCGCAGTGAATTCCGACGACTTCGCCATTCGCGATCAATGGGCTGCCGGCCGCCGAGGGCGGCAATCCTAATGAATGGACATAGTGACCATCACCAATTTCCGGAAAGAAGTCAAGAATGAATCCCGTCTCGATCACCGGCAGTCTAGAGTCAGGATCAATGCTAATTGAGCTGACCGGGGTTCCTCTATCGAGCGAACAGTTGTTGGCGATCTCCAATTTGCTCAAATCCATGTGGTCTGGCGGTTCGACCGCGGTCAAGTTGATCTGACCTGTCTCTTTCAGATACTTGATGGAGTACATTACGGTCGCACCATCGAAGTTACAGGCGCGCAGCAGTCGCTGCAGCGGGATACCGTGGCGCAGATGATTCCAGGTGCAGGCTACTGCCGGCCTCATCTCCGGAGTCATCGGCTCTAGATTCAGGCTGGGCACCGCCTGTGATATCACCACCGACAGATCTTTGAACTCTTCCATCGTTTGAGAATAGCTCTCCAAGCGGCTGTAGGCATCCATCAACAGCCCTGTGGTGTTCTTCTCTATCGGAGGAATGCCCTTCGTCCATTCCGGCTCGAAGTCGTACGTAAAGGTAAATTGAAAGCTATCTTCGTCGTTGATCGAAGTCAATAGTTTGTAGAGCGCCTCTTCATTGCGCAGATGTGTGTATCGTATATGAGTGACCTGATTGTCCTTCAGGAAAAATCTTGCAACCGGATAGTTCCTCGCATCGAAGAGCGTGAGGGTTCCCTGATTGCGATTGGTCAAAAGGGTTTGCAAAATCGAAGTGACTTGAATTCGCGTTGCGGAGCCGGCCAAAGTCGACTCTTCCTCCGGCATATTGCGTGAAAGCGATCTCGCCACTCGATCGGCGATGCTTTTCTCAAGCGGAGCTGGGTTTGCGTTGAGCAACAATGCAGACAAATTGTTTCTCTCAACAGCTAATTTATGATTGGGAAACAGTGGTGCTTGCTGATAAGTTCTCTTCACAAGCCATGGATCGAAATAGCTGTGGGGAAGGATTTCACTGACGCTGAATTTCTTGCCGACCTGGGGCAATTCGACGCCGAGCGCTTCGGGAGTGTCGAAGTAAGGAATCAGAACATGCGTGCAGGAGATTGCAATTTGACTCTTGATCAGCCAGACCGAGCCCAACACCTTGCTTGTCGGATTTGCGCGATCGACCAACCATCCGACGGAGCCGAAGTAGGTGTTGATATCTGTCGCGGCGTGCATGTAAGGGGTGGAAATCCGGACCTGGTTGCTAAGTACTATAATTGTTCCCAACATATCATACCCGCTTCAGCAATCCCCTGACAGTCGCCATTGTGACTTCTTGTTCGGATTGATCGCGTGCAATGGTGCATGGTTGATTTCGGCGTCGTATAACAATTCCAATAAATCGTTGGGTGTCAATTACGCAAAACGTGCTTAACGGGTGAGCGTCTGCTTTGCTGTCCTAAAAGAGCAGGAGCGCCATCATGTAATAGTCGACATAGCGCCCACGATGGCAAAGTCCATTTTTTCTGAGTCCCTCCACTTCGAAGCCGACGCTTCGGTAGAGTTTGATTGCTACGTCATTTGTGCTGTAGACGAAGAGCTCGATACGTTTTATCGTGCTTTTTTCCTTTGCCCATCGCACCGCGTCCTTCATGAGCGCAGTGCCTATACCCATTCCTCTGAACTCTTTCTGAATTGCGATGTCGAGCGTGGCAACATGTCGAAACGCTCTCTGTCTGTATCCTGTGCATTTGAGGCTGCCGACTATGCGCCCGTCCACCTCCGCCACCAGAAAGACAGCGGTTCTCGAGCTGGACAGGCATCGGACTATCGAGCGTACATAATCAGACGTTGTGCCGATCGAATCCATCGGAATGTGGATGTCGATCTCATCGGCGAGACCCTCATCAAGCTCGTGGAGCTGTTCTGCATCTTCCAGCGTCGCCTCGCGAATGAAGGCATGGCTGGATATATCTTCGTCTCCGGATAATTTGATATGCATGCTTCAAGCTCTTCTGTGGACGACTATACCGATGCGTCTCCGTCTGTCCTAATTAGTCATAGCTTTAAACTATCAGAAACTAGGTTTTAATATACCGTGTCTGTGGAGGATAATGCACGGATCGAAGGCAAAATGAAGTATTGGGGAGAACTGGTTTGAGTGCCGGTGACCTTGTAGGACAGGTAGTCAGCAATAAGTATGAAGTTGAGTCCGTGCTGGGCCGGGGCGCCCTTGGCGTGGTCTACAAGGCTATTCAGCCCGAGCTCACTCGAATTTGCGCGATGAAGGTTCTCCTGACGGAAGGACCGGATGCCGAAACTGCCAGGCTCGAGCAATTTTTTTTTAAGGCAGCTAAACTGGCCGCGGATCTTTCGTCCGGCAACATTGTCTCGGTGTTCGACATCGGCGTTGCTGAGGAAGGTTTCGTTTACCTGATCATGGAATATATCGATGGCGAGAGCCTCGAGCAGATGGTCGCCCGTGAAGGGAGAATCGACCCTGCCAGGGCCATTCCGATCTTTCTGTGTATCGCCAATGCACTGCAGTTCGCTCACGAAAAAGGCATTTTTCATCGAGATCTAAAACCGTCGCATATCATGGTGGCGCGGGACAATCACGGTCATGATCTTGTTAAGCTCGTAGATTTTGGCATGGCGAAATACTTTGCGCGTGATGGAGCCCTTACGCAGAATTTGAGCGATCTTGGTCGATTGCAAGGTACGCCGGCGTATATGAGTCCGGAACAGTGTCTTGACCGCGACGTCGATGCGCGAAGCGATATCTACTCGCTCGGTTGTGTTATGTATCGCGTAATTGCAGGAGCACTTCCTTTCTCGGCATCCAACCCATTTGAAGCAATGAGCATGCATGTGTCTGCTCAGCCTCACCCGATTTCAAATATGGCACCTGGTCTGGTATTACCAGCGGTGCTGGAGCGCTGTATTCTTAGGTGCCTCGAGAAGCAACCGAGTGCGCGATATGCCAATGTTACGGAGCTCCGATCGGACCTGGAAGAGGCTCTTCTTGCCTTGTGGAGCAGCTATTCGGCAGTGGAAACAACTGGCAATCTTCAGAGTGCAATGTCTAATCCTTTCGACTCGACCGATCCTGAAAGTTTAATCACAGCCGCTAATCAAGGTAACAGTGCC
>CAZISK010000486.1:0-6343 GCA_964541355.1 uncultured Candidatus Obscuribacterales bacterium | reverse complement strand
AACGGGCGACGCCATGCCATGCGTCGCCCGTTCCAACAAGGTAGCTGTTCAACTATGCTAAACGCGGGCGCTCTTGCCGCAATCCGGACAGAAGAAGAATGAGGGGCTGATCTTGCAACCACAGTGTGGGCAGTCTCTGAGCCCGATATCTTCATCCCTGGTGGGATAACGACCTTCGAGGATCTCTCTGTATGCTTTGCCATCATGCCATGCTTTGATCTCTTTAGCGCGATAGACCGGTAGCGGGTGGGTGAGCCAGAGCTCCTGGAAGAGCTTGTACACTTTGTTGAGCGTGCTGTAATCAAGATCTTCGTAGCAGTCTGCTTGCTTCAAGAACTCTTGCGGATCCATCTGTTCGTAAATCGACCAGGAGCCGCCTGCCAGCTTCATGTGCAGCTTGATACAAGTATTGATGTCTTGCGCTACGAGGAGCTCGGCGCGGTCGGCTGTGAGCTCCGATTTCCTCGACCAGTCGTACAGTGCAACCATCAGACCCAGCTCGGCGATACCACCACGTACACCGAACAGCATCTGCATGATTTGCAGCAAGAAATAAGCAATAGTTTTGTAGAGCACGTGTCCAGCCTTCACGTGACCCAGTTCGTGCCCGAGAACCGCCATGAGCTCCTCTTCAGTGAGAAGATCGATGAGCCCGGAATGCAAAACAATGATTGGGCGCTCTACACCAAGTGTGAATGCGTTGGGAATCGGCTGCGTAATAATGAACAGGTCCGGCTCCGGCATATCGAGAATATCTGCAGCTTCTCTAAAGAGCTTGTAAACCTTTGGGCATTGCTTTGGCGTGACATGCACCGCCCGTCCCATAAGTTGAATACGCAGAACCCTCTCAGCACCCAGCTCAATTAATTTTGAAAATATCTTATCAAGAAGTGGAATCTTCTTAACCGCATCTAGCGCGGCACGGTCGGCGGGGTGTTCGAAAGCGCTGGACGAGATGCGGGGAAATTTTTTCTTTGTTGCTGGGGCGGTGGTCATGGTTCCTCACTTTCAAGGCTGGTGCCACATGGTGGTGGTGGATGTCTTGTCTCTTTCCTTTCTACCCTGAATAGAGTCAACTTTGGTCTCCAAATACAATTATTTTGTTCTTTTTCAAATTGTTCAGTTATTTAGATAAGAACGATATGGGACTATCCTTTGACAAGTTCAGGGTAAATATCGTTCTATCATTTCTGACGAAAAGCTTCCCAACTGATTATCGAAACGCCACTTGAGAAGGGTGAGGTGATTTCAGCCATCAAGCAGGCATCTATTGCGACAACTGTGCTATGACTCAACTGTGGTTCAAGTAGAAAGGATCGCTAATAGCCATGGTGGCGATCAGGACACTATTCTTCTCAATGGAACCCCGGTGCGGCTCGACCGAATCTGGAATGTCTTTGAAGGACGGCGACTGGAGTCGGATAAGCTTTTGTCCAACAACATCATGTATGGGAAGGTAACATCCGAACAGGCGATAGCTTTCCGCAAAGAACTTGAAAGAATTGCTGAATCGCTCCATCGAGTCACTAACGCCGATACGCTCTCCAATGAGCGGGCGGTGGAGTTGGCCAATCAACTTGAATAGATATCTGAAAGAATCTCGGCGGCATTGACGACGGAGAACGCTGTTTCTGACAAGTCTCTTCGGCCTTGAAGATATCCAGCCAAGCCAAAGTGGTCCCCGGTGAGAAGACGGTCAATCCGCATTCGAGCGATAGCGTGCATTAATCTCGTTCAGCCAGTCCGGTCGAAATCCAAGCCGAGTTCGCTACCGTATACGGTGCCTACATCGTGACGATTTCTAGTCCGCGTCCCGCTACCAGCGCGAGTTTGCTGCTGAGGGCAATCGCTGAGGCGGCTTCGAGAACGTTGAAGGTTGCCTTCACCAATGGTGCCGCCGAATTAGAGATGTCTACGATCGACACCAGATCTTTTCCGGATGGATCTTGTCCGACCGCAACCGCTCTTGTCGCAGTCGCGGAAAGGGCCGTGCCGTTATGGGGCAGGTCGATCGTTCCTTCCAGGTGCAGCTCTTTGTCTTTCCTCGAAAGAACGAGCAAGAAGCCCTTCGAGTTCTGATCTACCGCAGTAGCCAGAACATTCTTGTCTGTCATGCAGACATCGCGAATGGCGAGATTTTCAAACTGGTGCCGACCAAGCTCCTTGACCTGCCCCTCGATGGAAAATAATGCCACTTCGTGTATATCGGAAGCCAGGAACGTTCCGTTGATCGATTCGACGTTTGTAAAATTGCCGGGTAAATCGAAACTCTTTGCTGCTTCGAGATTGTCGGAAAATACTTTGAAGGGGTAGACTCGGGTTAGTTTGCCCATCGGCTCTACGACATAGACCTTGTGTTGGGATTTGTCGAAAGTGAGGTTCTTGCCGGAGACCTTTTGAGAGGTCAAAACCCGGTCCAGTTGACCCATCTTTCTAAGGGTAATGGCGTCTTTCTCCAGGCAGAGAATATAGCTGCCGGCGCCGACCATCGCTCTTACCGAAGAGGTCAGAGGGGCTGTGCCGACCAGTTGCGGATGCTCAGGATTGGTGATGTCGTAGAGCATGAGCTCGCCTCCAACCAGAACAACCTGATTGCCCCATGAGGCTATGCCGGAAGCGGCCAGACGCGGGATCTTATAGCTGTATGCCAGAGACCATTGCGTACCACCGAAGGAGAGCACCTGCACTCCGGACCAGCCAGTGGCGACGTACATCTCCTTGCCGTTGACTACCATGCTGGCACGCTCGACCGATGCGGACTTAGCAACCGGAATCTCAACTGTTTGCGTCTTGTCCAAATTGTTGAGCTTGTCTACAGTCAGTGAATTGAGCATCAGCTTGCCGCTCGTGCTCTTGGTCAACACGAGATATTGACCCTTTTGAGATGTGGAACAGAGGATCTGCTCCATGCCGTCTAGCTGTACGGTGGACACTGCATGTGGTGCAGGCTTGAGTGCAATCGTCGAGACTTGCAGCTCCCGCCCGGACTGATCAGTCTGACCAGCCAGGATTAGTGTGTCGCCCTGCCTATTGAGCCTGGAATAAACCCCTTTGATATCCAGCGAATTGGTGAGTTGTGGTGAGATAAATGCCGACATGTTGTAGAAATCGACTTTCGTATTAAGACCGTTGTCTTGCACTACGATGAGCGCTCTCTTCTGAAAATCGAGTGCCACTACAGGCAGTTTCGTCGCCAGGCTGGCGACGAAGGTCGCATCCTTCTGCCCTTTCTTACCTGGCGGCGAGTAGATGTTGACGATAAATTCGCCGCTACGGGCTTTTCCGGACACGAAAATTGCATCTTTGTCCGCCAGCATCAGATCGGCCTCGTCAAACTCGCTCAGATGCGTTTGTGATTGGACTGCCGGCAGATGAGGCAATTTCAGATCAATTGCGACTAGATAGAACTTTGATTCTGGACCTTCAGCCGGGTCTTTGACAAGGGCGAAGGCTTGCTGGAGCTTCGCTACTTTTAATGATAGAACGCGCTTGCCGATGCCGGCCAGTTCGGAGACAACCTTGGGCGTGGCTTTCGGGGAGGTGCCGGCCTTACGCAGGTCGACGACTGAAAAACGACCGAACTGGTCGCTGAAGCACAGATAGCCTTTCTTGTCGATGTCAACAAAGTCCGGAACGATTGCCGGCGGCCAGGCCTGCTTTGACAAGCTATGCGGTCCGCTTACAGCGGCCGGCTGCTTCTGCTTTTTGCCGAGCTTTGCCCAGGCGGGCAGGCATTCGTTAAACTCAAAAAAGACCAGGCTTCCGAACGCGCGTACGAGGAAACTTCTTCTAGAAAGCATATATGCGATTGTCGATGTCCATTAAAAAGTGCTTAGAGCACGGAGTGCAGCAATTTAGCAAGTCCTTGCAGACACAGTATAGCTACGATCGGTGATATATCAATATTGCCAATCGGAGGAATTACTTTCCTAAAAGGTGCGATCACCGGTCTGACAATCCTATCGAGGGTCCTAAAAGGTTGGTCATACCAGTTGATGTTCGGAAACCAGCTTAGAAGGCACCAGATGATCAAACAAAACTGAAAAATTGACAGGAGACCATCGACAATCTGTGCAAGAGGGCTTTCCATGTTGGTTACTTCCTTCTTTTATATAGACACCCCTATGGGCTGATTGTAGCATTTTATCTGTTTGCAACCATGAGAGAAAACGGGATAAACCATGAATTTCAAGACGAGCTCTCTGACTCGCGAGCAGCGCCTGATCGAAGACATTGTCGAATGGACCGGCAGCCGTTTGATAGGCGACGATTGCGCCGTCCTACCGCAGGGCACACTGGTCAGCGTTGACAGCCTGATTGAGTCGACTCATTTCAATCTATCTACAACCGAGCTTGCCGATCTGGGTTGGAAGTCCGTCGCGGTCAATCTCAGCGACATTGCCGCTATGGCAGGTCGGGCTAGGCAAATTCTTGTGAGCGTCGGGTTCAATCCGGAGATGGCGGATGCAGATCTTAAGAAATTGTTTTGTGGGATGGCGGACTGCGCTCGCGCTTATCGAGTGCAGGTGGCAGGTGGCGATCTGGTGAGGTCTCCATTTCTTGCCATCACGATTACCGCTATCGGAGACGTACATGAGCACGGAGTTCTCAGGCGCTCCAACGCAAAACCGGGCGACGTAGTGGTTGTCACCGGCGACTTCGGGGCCAGTCGTGCTGGGCTCTACTTATTGGAAGAGGAGTGCAAATCGAGAAACGATCAATCCGTGTCGAAGAGCTCGGTCGAACGAAAAAAGTTTGGTTATTGTATCAATCGCCATCTAAGACCTGTGCCGCGATTGTGCGAGTCCTGGGCGCTCAATCGCAGCGCCCGCGGGGTGGGGGCGCTCATGGATGCAAGTGACGGATTGGCAGATGCGCTCTTTCAGATCGGTCGAGCCTCGGCTTGTGGCATGAAAATCGACTTGAAAAAGGTTCCAGTTCATCAAGATACAGTTGCCGTAGCGGAAAAAGCTGCTTGTGATCCATTAGACTGGATGCTCTACGGAGGTGAAGACTACGAGCTGGTCGGCTGTATTTCATCTTCAGCCTGGAGAAAATTGAGCGATCTGTCCGGTGAATCTAATCCGTTTACCGAGATAGGAACGGTTCAAGAAAATCGCGAGATAACTTTCTTCCTGGGCGAAGAGCCGGGACCAGAGCTAGATCTCGACCAAAGCTACCAGCACACCCGCGTCCCAAGAAGGAATTAACCGTGCCAGAAACGACAACTGCTGAAATTCTCGATGGTAAGGCTTGTGCCGCTGAGACACGAAGTGCCTTGAAAGAAAAAGTGGCGAAACACACTGGTGCCGGGAATCGTAAGCCGGGACTGGCTGTCATTCTCGTCGGCGACAATCCGGCGAGTGAACTCTACGTCAAAAATAAAATCAACGCCTGCAAGAACGTTGGCATCGAAAGTTACCTGCACAAGTTTCCAGAGAATGCCGCGCAGGAAGAGGTCATGGACTGTGTCAAGCAGCTCAATGAATCTGATACCGTGGACGGTATCTTGGTCCAGTTGCCGTTGCCCTCGCATTTAGTCGAGTCGATTATACTGGACGCTATTCATCCCGACAAAGACGCTGATGGACTGCACCCTTACAATATGGGCAATCTGCTCGCAGGCAAACCGGGCTTGCGTCCGTGCACTCCTGCTGGTGTCATGACCCTGCTCGCCAAATACGGCGTGACACTCGAGGGCGTCAAAGCCACAGTAATTGGTCGGTCAAATCTGGTCGGCAAACCGATCGCTTTAATGCTGATGCAGAAGAATGCCACTGTGACGATCTGTCACAGCAAGACCCAAAATCTTAAAGAGATCGTTTCGGATACGGATGTTCTCGTAGTGGCTATAGGCAGATCGCGCTTCATTCCCGGCAATTGGATCAAGCCTGGTGCTGTCGTCGTCGATGTCGGCATTCACTACGAAAAGGGGGATGGCGACAAATCGGTGATCACAGGTGATGTCGATTACGACGGTGCCGCCAATATCGCCCGCTTGATCACGCCGGTACCCGGTGGGGTCGGACCGATGACGGTAGCGCAACTGCTTGCCAACACTGTCTATTCTTATGAGAAAAAGTTGGGGCTGACCTCGTAGAATAGAGGCCGGATTTAGAGATTTTGTGAGGGCGGAAGCAGTATGGCGATGAACGGTTCAAAGCCCCTGCCTTTCTGGTCTCGATGTTTGATAACGATTGTCGGCCTGAGTATAGGTCTTTCGCTTTTCGGCATCGTAGGTGTGACCAACGCATTCAAGAAGACCTTCGAGCACGCTCAAGATCCAGTTGAGATCAGCAAGATTACGCAAAAGATCAGAAAGTTCCGCGACCAGCGGGACTGG
>CAZISK010000485.1:0-6354 GCA_964541355.1 uncultured Candidatus Obscuribacterales bacterium | reverse complement strand
GGCAGCGATTGGCCAGTAACGACGCTCAATCCATTCGATGCAATTGAGGTCGCTGTCCGCCGCCGTGAGCTCGGCAACACCAAGATCGCGGCTTGGCTGCCGGACCAGCTCGTCGATCTGGCCATCATGCTTCAAGCCTACACGATTAACGGCGCCTATATTCAGCATCAGGATGACAGAACAGGCAGCCTGGAGATCGGAAAAGCGGCTGATCTGATCGTATTGGATCAGAACTTGTTCGAGATTCCAGCAGAGAAAATCCACGAAACTAAAGTGCTCTGGACGGTTGTCGATGGCGCAGAGGTCTATCGGGCAGGCACCTTTCAGTTGTGATGGCTAAAGCGATAAAATTGGGAATATATCTGATGTGCTTCCAGATTGGATGGACTAATGAATGGTTAAGCGAGTAACACTTCCCGAGCTGATCGGTTTAATAGTGGCCCTATTGGCAGTATCGGTAGAGCCCGCCCAGGCATACATCGATCCGGGTACAGGCAGTTTCCTGTTTCAACTCTTAATCGGGACGGGCCTCGCTATGCTAGCTACTGTGCGTGTGTGGTGGGGAAAAGTGGTATCTTTAGTGAAGCCCAAGTCCAAGCCCAAGTCCTAGGACAAATGCCCAACATGCATTCAATACAACAGTCATCCTTTCGCGATCCTAGCGGATTTGTGTTCATCGAGGATGGTGTAATTCTTCGTCAGATCAACGAAAGTTATCGGCATAATTACGATTTACTTGTCGGTTCCGGTCTATATGCCTCCCTGATTGCCAATAATCAGCTTTTGCAACACGAAGAGGTTGGAGAAAGGCGCTCTGCCTCGCTGACTCGCAATGATTATTGTTACAAGGTCATCCGTCCTGAAAAAGTACCCTTCATCTCCTATCCATACGAATGGTGCTTCAGCCAGCTCAAGGATGCCGCGTTGATGACTCTCGCTCTTCAGAAGTCCGCGCTAGAATTCGGCATGGTGCTAAAGGATGCCAGCGCTTTCAACATACAATTTTTCAGAGGGAAACCGCTTTTAATTGATACGCTGTCCTTCGAGCGTTACGAGGAAGGCGCGCCCTGGGTGGCTTACCGGCAGTTCTGCCAACACTTTCTTGCTCCTCTAACATTGATGGCATATGCCGACAGTCGCTTGGGCCAGTTAACTCAAAACTTTATCGATGGTATTCCTCTGGATTTAGTTGCAAACCTGCTTCCCAAGAAGACACTTCTTGACCTTGGTGTGCTGACTCACGTACATATGCAATCAAAATTTCAAAGAAAGTATGCCAAGCAGGGTGTCACTCCAGACATTGCCGAGCTAAAGCTGAGCAAGGACGCTCTTCTTGGAATTGTGGATAGTCTGGAAAGCACAGTAAAATCTCTGCGATTGAAAGATTACGATAGCTTTTGGCGAAACTACTACAAAGAACACAACTATTCCGACACCGCCTTCTCGGCGAAGCATGGTGCGATTGAGCAGTTTCTGGCTGTCATGCAACCGAAATCACTTGTCGATCTTGGGGCGAACAACGGTGAGTTCAGCCGACTTGCTTCCAAACGCGGTTGCTTTACTGTAGCGACAGACATGGACGGAATGACAGTAGAAGCTAACTACCAGAAAGCCAAAGCGGACAATGAGGAAAACCTCCTTCCGTTGATCGTAGATCTTTGCGCTCCAGCTCCGGCTATTGGCTGGGCAAATCGCGAACGAACTTCGTTTTCCGAACGGGCCTCCTTCGATGCCGCTATGGCCCTCGCCTTGATTCATCACCTGGCGATCGGCAACAACGTTCCTCTCAACTCAATTGCCGACTACATGAGCGAGATCACTGACAGTTTGATTATCGAGTTCGTACCCAAATCCGACTCTCAGGTTCTGGAGCTTTTGCAGGGTCGCGAAGACGTTTTTCCTGACTATAACGAAACCAGCTTCGAACAAGCCTTTCAGCGCCACTTTCCAATCGGGCAAAAAGTGACCCTTCAAGATAGCAGCCGCACCCTCTATCTCATGCGAAAATGAAGGAATCGCGGGTCCTCTGGGCTCGATCTCACGGTTCACAATCGGTCACTATTTGAATGACTGCCCTAATTATTGGGCATAAACAGTTTACGTTCAAGCTACTTACCAGCCTCACCCTCAACCAGGACATGCGCGAATGAAACCAGTCTCCTTCCTGTTTCAATTTCTATTCATTCTCTTTGCTTGGGGCATAGTATGTGAGGCCCCCGCCGAAGCCTATCTTGATCCAAGCACTGGAGCCTTCCTCTTTCATTGCATTAGCGCTGCCATACTAGGGGCGCTCATTACTCTGCGGTTGTGGTGGGCAAGACTGCTCTTGCTTTTCAAAGGCAAACCGAAGGCCGAAACTACCCCTCCGGTCACCAACGAGTAGATATTGGCAACCCCGGGCTTGTCTAATGCGTCTTTTTTGCGCATAGGATTTTGACCGAATTCGGTCAAAATTCCTTGCAAAAAGTGCGCGGTTTTCGCACCCCCCGCAAAAGTTGATTCGATCTAGACTCTGTCCGGAGTCTGAAGACGGCCTTGTCTAGAAAAAACGCTACGCGAACTTTGGCGAAAAACGCAACGTTTAGGAAGATAGTCGAAGTGACAAGGTGCTATCGATGATAAGGACGCGAAAGACTTACATTTTCACAGTTGAAACTCAGTTCTCTAGTCAGTAAGCCAGTTTTGCTGGGGTATTTCCGGTATCAAGCTCAAGTCTACGAATGATTCAATTAATTTTGGTCGCCGCGGTGGAGTTTCCATGCGATGAAAGGCGTTCTAGATACTACTGAGTACGGACAACCGGGCATTAGTCTAGAAACTACTCTCGAAACCAGCTCTGGACAGGCTTTCGGGATTGTGAATCCTCCCGATTTTGGCCCTACATACGAGGTGCTCGAACTGCTAGGTAGTGGCCGAATGGGTTCTGTATTTAAGGTGAATGATACCGCCTCTGGTGCAACGGTAGCGATCAAGGTCTTGCAATGCGAACTGGCCAAAGATACAGCTGCGCAAAAACGATTCGAGCAGGAAGTAGAGGCGGCAAGCCGTTTGGACCACCCAAATCTCGTGGCAGTTTACGGTCATGGACGGACGAAGTGTGGAATGCCTTTCATGATTATGGAGTATCTTGACGGCAAAAATCTGGACCAGATCATTAAGGAGGAAGGCTGCATCGAACCATCGAGGGCAATCGACCTATTGATTCAAATCGTCGAAGGGCTGGAGTGTGCTCATAACCATGGAATTATTCACAGGGATATAAAGCCGACGAATGTAATTGTCTGCAAAGGCGATTCGGGCGAGATCGCGAAATTGCTTGACTTCGGTATAGCAATGGTATTACCAACAGTATCAAGAGAGACTCGTGATCTGACCCAAACCGGTGAAATCTTTGGCAGTCCGCAATACATGAGCCCAGAGCACTGCCTGGGTTTCATGACGGACCAGCGTTCTGATATTTACAGTTTCGGTTGCCTGCTGTATGCAGTATTGCTTGGTAAACCGCCATTCCAGGGAGCGACCGCGATTCAACAGATTGTCGGTCACATTAATCAAGAGCCAAAACCGTTTCCCTTCTCGATGACGAGCAAGAAAACGCTGAGAATGCTTGAGCGAATCACGATGTGCTGTTTGGAAAAAGAGCAGGCGAAGAGATTTCCGGATTCTTCAGAGCTATTGAAGGAGCTAAGGCTCGTCAGGAACGGAAAGAGCGTGCCTTACAGGATGAAAATCCGGACTAATCAGTTGACGCTTGAGCAGCTAGTAGCCATTGTTTTATGGGTACCACTTTTTCAGCATCTCTTTTCATTCGTGCCAGCTGATCTGTTTAACAACACCACTACTGTAACGATTCCTCCAGCCCTCGGGACCAGTTTCGTGGAAACGATGCTGATCGGTTTTGCTGCTTTTACCGGTTATAGATTTTTCAAGGAGAAACGTAAGATCAAAGACCAGAAAGCTACCGAAAGCCACTGGTGGAAGCTTTTTATGTTGGCTGTAGGAACGCTGGTCCTATTGACCGAATGCTGGTCTATTTGGGTTAATATTTATCTACGAAAAACGATGCTGACATTGCCGGAGAGTGTCCTTGCAATCAGCTTCTTTGAGAGAATACTCCAGGATTGCCTTATTGGTGTTCTCCTAATAGCGGCGATGTTCTTGCTTGTATCTGGTGCAAACCCCAAGCGAGTGCGTTTTTCCGTTGTTCTCTCCCGGACTCTGGTAACGCTAGCTCTTGTAGCGTCAGCGGTCTGTCTGCTCCCAAAAGTACAAGCTCGTGTCCTGGGCATTTTTGCCGCTCGAGCAGAGGTGCCATTTCCTGATTTAGCGATTGCGCTTTACCATAATTGCGACTTACTCGACCCTGTCAAGGATGCTCGGCTATACGGAGAGTATTCTCCTCGAAACAGAATGATTTTCGTTCAAGAAAAGAACGGCAGAATTGCTGACGCTATCGAATCACTGAACGTGATTATCGAGCGAACGACCGGGATCAACAAGATCCATGCATACCTCATGCGAGCGCGGCTATACATCAAGATCGGTCAGCTTGAAAAAGCGAAGGAAGACCTGAATGCTCTCCTGAAAGAGCACCCATCAATTCCGGATGCCTCTTGTTGGCTCGGAATCATTCAGAGCATAAAAGGAGACCTGGATGGCGCTCTTGCATGCTACGAGAAGTCTTTGCAGATTGATCCATCTTTCAACAATGAAGCACAGTATTTTCGCATAGGAACACTGTGCAGATTTAAGCGATATGACCAGGCGCTCGAGTATACGGAGAATGTGAAAAAGCGGTTCAACTTTGAGGGATACGGCTGGTTCCTACAGGGTTTGATTCATCAGCAAATGGGAGAGTCAACCAAAGCCAACTCAGATTTTCGGCAGGTTTGTTCACTTTTGGCAAAGCTGGACAAAAAGAACAAACTAACAGCGGAAGCTGAACTGTATTTGACTTATGCCTACTACCAAATTGGCGACATGGCAAACTATAAAGAGAGAGCCCAAAAATACATCAAAGAATACGATCTCGATGATCTCGATGATCTCAAGTATCGAGCTCTTTCAGAGGCTGCACTTACTCAGTACTCCGGAATGAAACTGAACTGGTAACAACTTGGCAAGCTTTATGGCTCACATATAAAAGTGCTATACCTGATCTGTTAAATGATAAGCAGCCGTCAAGGTGATAACCTATTGACGATTCCATCTGGTCAGTCAGGCATTATGAAAGCGTCAGAATCAACCAATTATTACTTTCAAAAAGCCGCTAAGGTCCTCCATATGCAAGGTCAGCTCGAGCGCATTCTCATGCTGCCCAAGCGCGAGGTCAAAGTCGAGTGCATAGTCGAACTTGATAGCGGCGAAGTAGCGACCTACCGCGGATTTCGCGTGCAACACGATGCGTCGCGTGGTCCGATGAAAGGGGGGTTGCGTTACCACCCGGAGGTGGACTTCGACGAAGTCAACTCACTTGCTTCGCTCATGACCTGGAAAACTGCCGTAGTCAATATTCCATACGGCGGTGCCAAGGGCGGTATTACATGCGATCCGAACAAACTCTCGCATCAGGAGTTGCAGCGAATTACCAGAGCCTTCGTCGATGAGATTCACGACCTCATTGGCCCCGACACCGACATCCCCGCACGCCAGTTGCCGGCTCTCCGGCGCCGGCGATCAAATCTTCCGCAACCGGCACGGTTTCGTCGGCGCAGGCATCGGCCCCGACGACGTCGTGATCGGCGCGCCGACGGCCCGGCCCGTCATTCGGCCGTAGCTTGCGGCTGCGATTGCGTCGATCCTTGCCGGCAGTGGCACCATCGGGCCTGACATAGAACGCGCCGCGCAGCGCCGTTACAATCCGCCGCCGCTTCCCGACCCTTGCCCGCGGTGCGTCACGGATGACCCCCGATCGGCTGTCGATTTCCGCCTACTGCCGATTGCAAGGCCTGCTAGGCCTAGCGTTCTTCCTGCGCTGCTTGGCCGTCATTTGGCTGCTGACGCCCGAACGCCTCGACACGACCTACGAACACGGCGTCATCGCCGAAAACTTGCTGGCCGGTCGCGGCTTCTCCGTTTGGTTCTTGGGCGACGAAGGCCCGACGTCGCAGCAAGCCCCGTGGGTGCCGCTGGTCTTGGCCTCGTTCTATGCGCTGTTCGGCGTCGCGTCTCCGGCGGCGCTCATCGGCTATCAGATGCTGCAAGCCTGCGTCGGCGCGTCGCTCGTCGTACTCGTCGTGCGGCTCGGTTGGAGTCTCATACCCGATCGGCCCGCGGTCGGCTGGATCGCCGGAATCTTCGCCGCCTTGTACCCGCCGCTCTTCTAAATGGTCTCGAATGTGCTGGCCGCCTTCT
>CAZISK010000484.1:0-6358 GCA_964541355.1 uncultured Candidatus Obscuribacterales bacterium | reverse complement strand
CGGCATCGAGCGCGAACGTGAACGTTCAAGTTCGAGAGACCGAGCCAATTTCCTCAACGAGAGAACACTTCGAAAAAGATGTCTGATCAGCGCAGAGGAAACGCTCGAAAATGACACACCACTGGGAGCGCCGGCGTCTCGCCGGCATCGAGCGCGAACGTGAACGTTCAAGTTCGAGAGACCGAGCCAATTTCCTCGCGATGCTGAGGTCGCTCGAATCGAATCAGTTGTTAACACACTTAGCTTGAACGCAATCGCGATCGAGGCTAATATGACTGCTCGTCGACAATCTTGGAAGCCGTTATGGTATCGCAAACAACGTTATATCTGTTCAGGCATGTTCAAACAGAATGGTCTGTAAGTGGTCAACACACCGGTTCGACCGACATTCCGCTAACTGAAGCTGGTTGGGCGCAAGCAGCGTTGTTACGGGCGGCCGTCTCGCATCTGCAATTTTCGAAAGTATTGGTCAGTCCTCTTTCTCGTGCTCGTGAAACCGCAGTGTTGGCTGGGCTCGAGTCTCAGATTACGCCCACCCCGGATCTTGTGGAGTTTGACTATGGGACCTACGAGGGGCTTACAACCGCGCAAATCAGAGAGAAAGTCCCGGACTGGACGGTTTGGAGTCATCCCTGCCCTGACGGCGAGACTCTTGATTTGGCGGCGACGAGATGCCGTCGAGTAATTGATACTGCTCATGGTGCTGGGGGCGCTGTCGCTATTTTTGCCCACGGTCATATACTCAGAATCTTGACTGCAACCTGGCTGGAGTTGCCGCCACGAGAAGGCAGGCACTTTATTTTGGACACAAGCACTATTTCGATTCTCGCCCACGAGCGGGAGACTCCCGCAATAAAATTGTGGAATGGAAGCCTGGGCGTCTCGAACTAGCAACTTCGCGATTCGACTTCACTACCGGTACTAAGCGAATTTAGAGCTTCGCAGAAGCGACTGGGAGCATCCCCTAACGCATCGGTGAGATTGCGGGCTGGCTTTAACCCAACCCAATTATTTTACTGCTGATGTCCAGACGAGATCGTTGTAAGTTTGATTTTCAAGGTGTTTGGTGGCGGATGCAGGTTTGCTCTTCGGGCGTCTGACTTTTGCCGTGACGGATTTATGAACTCTGGTGCTGTGCCGCGGGGACGTAACTGTGACTGGGGACGGAGATGGAGATGGTTGTTTGAAGGTCACCTTCGCGCCCGGTGTGTGTGATTTGTCCAGATCGTTGATAAATACTTTTGCCGGTTGCGGTCTTTTCTCATTGTAACAAGGTTGCTTGTTCGCGCTGGAGATGGCAAAGAATGCGAGAAGGATGAACCATCCTACCGGAAATGGTCCATACATTATTCCGAAAAACCAGGAGTAGCGTAGGCGCCATGTGTCATCGTCCACGGCTCTTCCCTCACTTGCCACATCGTATACATATATACCCAAAGTGAGAATGTTAGAAACATCCACGCAAAATGCAAAATGTTCATCCCGTTTGCATTTCACGTACCAGAATCGAGGAGTTTATGCCTTTGCGACCTCGTAACAACTTTTCGTTATTCTAATGACTATGAGTGGTGGCAACGCAACAGTCCAGAGTTCGAATGAAGCTGAAGGAGCCGACATAGAACTAAGCGGTATGGCAAGTGGGAGGTTGCAAGCACCATCTAAAGTAGTGACGCAGTAGTTCCAGTCCACAGGACTCCAGCAAAGTTTTTGATAGGAAAGACAGAGCTCCCCCCGCTCTGTCTTTCGCTTTTGGGTTAATATGAGTCTGCCTTTGTGAACCTACCCGGGTTGATGATTAGCATCTGTCGCGTCGGTGAAAAACTCAGAAAGGTACTCATTCGATAGGGTTTAGACGATTAGAGAGTCATTATTGTGGGTTCCTTCTACACAAATTTGCACGTGAAAAGCCCCGACCCCAACCAGGTAGTTGAGGCGATTCAATCCTGTCAGATCATGCCGGCATTTGTGACCGATTCTGTTGGCGGCTGGGTGAGTGTGTATGCCCGTGCAACTGAGTCTCAAGATGACGGAGTTCTGAAGAGTTTTGCTAACGCGCTCTCTGGAAGTTTGAAGACCGGTGTTTTCGGATTCCTTGTGCATGACAGCGATGTCTTTATGTACACTTTGAGCGAGAATGGCCAATCGTTAGACAACTTCTGCTCTGATCCTGGCTATTTTGACGGTGAGGATTTGGCGCCGGAAGGCGGCAACCTGGATGCGGTCTTGAAGTATTGCGTTGCCGGCACATCGGCTGACAAGCTCAAAAAAGTGATTAAGCACAAACCGAACAAAGCCATTGCCGTAGCTAAGGTCGGAGTTGCCATGTTGCGAAAAGACGTTGCCGGCATGATGAATTCCGGCATGATATTCGCTGGCGACTCAGCGGCGCAGGCAATGGCGCAGGTGCTTGGAATTCAAGAGGATCGCGCCTGTCTTGGATACAAGTACATCAAGCAACGTGATACCGGCACCGACACCAGCAGTTTTGTTTTGATTAAAGACGAAACAGCGGGCGAAGATTTGCCAATGTTTCGACCTGTCGCCGGCGCTCCGCGCCTTTTGAAAAGACAAGAAAGAGACATGGAGCGTTGGAGTTCGGATGCTCGCGCACATGTCCATGAAATGGGTGAAGCGATGGGGCATCACCATTCTTATTCTCATTCTCATTCTCATTCTCATTCTCATTCCCATTCCCATGCGCAAGATAATAGCGGTCGCGTCGGCGGCACCATCAGAATTGTAGAGGAACTTGCCAACGCCGGTGGTACCACAACTGGTGCCACAATTGTTGTAAGCGGCAGCTCGGTCGAGCAGGGATTGATTGTTCCACGCATTGACTTGACGGTCTCAGCGCATGGCTGTGGGACGAGCGAATACGACGAGCCGGAGCCGACGGACCAGAGATTCTGGCCATACGACTTCAAGTTTGTGCAAAGCGCGCCTGGTGTGTGGATGGCAAAATGCGATGAGTTTCCGCTTGTTTCAGATTTTGATCTGGCGATCTTGCTTGGTTGTTTGCAATCGGGCAGAGGTACACTCAACATAGAGGTCAAGCCGAACGACGAAAACGGCGGGACCGGCTTGACGCTCAACTATCCGATCCGCGTCCTGGAAGCAAGTTCGGCGGCGGAGATTGAGGCTCATGAAGTATATTTCTCCGGCTTTTCACTGATGGTGCCGGCCGGATATGAATCGGCAGATTCTGCTTTTGGTCTGCGCTGTCATCGTGAAGATTGCCCTTTCACTGAACTCACTGTTTCTGTGGTCAATCCTGATGGAATCGCTAATAATCCCCTGGCTTCTTTCTTGCAGGAGGCAATCAAAGAGCGAACGGTATCGTCCATAGCCGAACTGCTGGAAGAAAGACGGGTATCGTTGAAATGCCGTGAATGGCAGACCTCACAACTCGAGCCTGTCGTGCTGGATGGTATTACTTTCGAGCGCGCCGGATGGTTTTCGCAATCCAAAGGGATTTCCGGCATTGCCATGCTTGGACATGACAATAAAATCCAGATTGTCATCTCGCTTCAATCAGAGGAGAAGTCCTCGTTTGATGCACTGATTAGCGCATCCACCACTTTCAAGAGGAGCCAAGTTCCAGTTGGCGCGCTCTCTGGCAGTACTGCGAGCAGGCAGCGGGCCGCAGTGCAGGCGGATGCTGCACCACCTGCGAAGGCACCCGTCAGCCTCAAGATTGTGCTCTTTTGCGTGCGTATTGTATTGCTAATGCTGGCATATCAGATTGTTTTCCCACAAATCCCTGGTGTCAAGACCGGCGATACCATCGCAGTTTTTGCTTTGTTTTTCGCGATCGTTTGGCCGTCACTGGTTCGAATCGCAATGTTCATTGTCGTAATCGCCGTGCCGGCGCTACGATGGAAAGCGATGAGCCTGCAGGCAAACCAGGGCAATCGCAAGAACCTTTTCTGGCAATTGCCACTGGGCTTCGTGATTCTTTTGTTTGGTTTGTACCTCTATTGCCTGATCAATCCGCAATCGATTCAGTGTGCCGACTCGACTGCATTTTTCACCGTAGTCGGTATCGTATTCGGTATCAACACTATTAAAGCTTTGCTGGACTATTATCTTGTAAAACGGCCCTACTCCGGTGAGACTCGTGCACGGTTAAGCTGGAGCGACGCGAGCAGGATTAACTGTTTCGAAGCGGCTATTCGGCTCAATTGCGGACAATCGGTTAGAGATGTCGCTTCGCTTTTGGGACTGCCGGAGTCCGATGTAAAGCAAATTGCTGCAATTTGCCAGGCCGAGTCGGGGACCACTGAGACCGAAATACATACCGACCTTGGGCTCAGTTATCAGGACCTGTCAAGGCTCCAGAATCATTACAAGGCGGTACGGGCTGAGGCTCTCTGGAAAAAGTACAAAGGACCGCTGAGCGCCAAAGACAAAGCGTTCCTGAGCAAATGGACTGCGGCAAATTCGTCTCCGCTTGCCTCTCTTCGTGCTGCTCAAAAGGCTGCCAGGGGGGAATACGACGCATTTGAGTCTTTCGAAAATTGGCTTAGCAGTACCTTGATGTCTGAACAACGAAAGATAATGGCGGACATGAAGGCAAAGGGAGAAGGCTCTCTCTCTCTGATCGAAGAGGCGGAGCGACGTCTGGATCATACCGAGAGTGTGCTCAACAACCTCGAAAACATGTAGAATCGAGTTCCTATTGAGAGTTTCCGTGCAGAGTCCGGATAGATGTGAATGACCAACTTGTGAATAGAACAAAATTGTGATTAAAGCAACTTCAACTTGTTAACAGATCGGATCGAATGAACACTTACCTGCCACCGCCTCACCTCCTGCGCTTGGGGCAGAAATTCCCTGGCAAACGTGCCTTTATCACGGGTGCCGGAAGCGGGCTTGGTCTGGCTTTCGCTGCGGATCTGGCCAGGATGGGGTGGAATCTGGCAATTACGGACATCGACGAGGCACGGATTGGCTCCGCGACGGAAGAGCTTCGACAACTGGGTGCCTCCACTGTCTCTACCTACAGTTTTGATGTCAGCGATCATGCCACCTTCGGTGATGCCGTAAGCGATTTTGAAAAGCAAGCCGGTGGTATTGAAATCGGTATCAACAATGCCGGTATCGGATGTGGTGGCTTTTTTTGCGATATGAGCATAGAGTTGTTTCACCGTGTGGTAGAGGTAAACTTGATGGGTGTCGTCAACGGTTGCCACCACTTCGTACCGGTTATGAAACGGCAGCGTTCGGGGCACATTCTCAACGTTGCCAGTGCCGCCGCCTTTGTAACCCCGCCGAGAATGTCGGCTTACAACACCACCAAAGCTGCCGTGCTGGCATTGAGTGAAACCTTGCTAAACGAACTCAATGATGATGGGATCTCAGTCTCCGTTCTTATGCCGACCTATGTTCGCACCAATATTGGCAAGGATGCGTTGGGTTCGGAAGAAGATAATCAACTTGCATGCTTGTTGGTGGATCAGTCGCGTATAACGGCTGAGGAGATCGCATATCAAACCTTCCGGCAAATGCTGCTTGAAAATTTCTACATTGTGCTGCCCCATGAAGCCAAGTTTTTGTGGAACTTCAAGCGCGTGTTTCCAAATCGATTTCTTCGTTTCATCAAACGAGAAGCTCGACGAATTAGCAAAGCTCTGGAGCAGAAACCAGAGTAGCTGTTCACTACGGAGATTCAACAATCCAAATTCAACAAGTCGAAAGGCGCTTCTATTGGATGAGCGCAGTCTCGTTCATCGCAATGCATCATGGCGGAATACCGCTAGTCGACTAGTAGACTTAAAAGGCTTCACTGCGCGCGGCGAACTAAGACCTCCTGAGACCTTCCTGGCGTCGAAGTTAGATACGGCTTATCGGACCGGGTGGTGCCTTCAGCGGAGCGCTGGTGGGCTTGGTCTTCATCAGGAACCTGTCCACCAATGGAATCATCCAGAGCATGCGCTTCACTGTCTTTACCTGGTTCAGCGCCGCCATCGGGTCTATGAGATGTGTTTTTGGTACGGGCTGTCGCATCATTGTGAGCACTTCTCCAAGCGGATGGGACAGTTGGCGCTGCAGCAAGATCAGGTCGGCAAGCAGCTCGGATAGCGGAGTGAGAAGCGGTCCGAATCCATATCGGGCTTGCGCCCAACCATGTACATAAAGCTGCTTGTGGTGCGGTGCTACCATTCCCCAGTGCACATGCACGACGGAACCGTCAATTTGTACCAATTCTGGTGCAAGAAACGGAATCGAAACGTGAAAACCTGTGCCGCAAACGATCAAATCGAATTCTTCTTTGGTTCCGTCTTTAAACTCGACGGTTTTACCGGAAAATCGCGCGATGTCGGGATGGGGCGTTATCTTTCCATGCTTGAGATAGTGA
>CAZISK010000483.1:0-6360 GCA_964541355.1 uncultured Candidatus Obscuribacterales bacterium | reverse complement strand
CTCGCCCTTTGATGTAATCCCAGAGAACGGCTCGCGGTGGGTATGACGGGATGGACTTACCGAAATGCTCTTCAAATGTGTAGTCTGCAAACTCGAGGCATTCCTTCGGACCATTCGACCAGAGATATCTATACATGCTGCAATGGACGGGCTCGCCGAATTCATCGAGCCCTGTGCGCCAGGTGTAGTTCCAAAGACCGCCCCAATCACCTTGCTTCTCGAAGCAGACGATTTCCGGAATGTCGACGCCCTTTTTCTTTGCCGATTCAAAAGCTCGTAATTGAGCCAGACCAGACGGTCCTGCGCCGATAACCGCGACACGCTTGCGCATCATTAAATCCCCGCTGTAATGAGGTCTCACGCGAAATTATATGTATTTGGCAAGTTCGCCGTGGTGAAAAATTTTCTCAACATTGTCTATGGCCAGGTCCGACACAGTAAAGTTGCACTATGACGAACAACATGACTATTTCTCCAGTTCTGCTGGAGCGACAGGCGTCATTTGACGCCCCAGCAACCGAACGCTACCGAGTGCCGGGCGGCGGAAGCGTCGTAGTGCGGATATTCGAAGGCGACCGCATCACCTTGATTGACCGAGAGGGTTCTCAACGGTGCGAGATTGCATTTTTCGATGTCAGCGGGCGCAACGATCTGGAAGGCATTGCGGCGAAAGCTACCGGCAGGATTGACCTGATCAGCGATCCGAGCTGGTCTCGTGAAGACGGTGCCGAAAGACTGGTTGACTTTCTGGCTCGCCATGGCGTTGATGTCACGGGCATTGAAGCCCTCGAGCTTTTCGGAGAAGGGACGCCGGCGCAGTCGGAGCAAAGCTTTGTAGCGGTTCGCTCCGGTATCTGCCTTGTTCGCGCCCCCGGATTGCCGATGATCGTATATGAGCAGAATCCCCCGACGGACCTTCGCCTCGTTGTGAAGCGATCGCACGTGATCGAGGAGAATGCCGAGTTCTCACTTCCCGAGCCGCTCGCCTCGGTGAAAGACGAATTCAGAGTCGATCGTTCTACGGCTCGGTCCTACCAAGTTAAGGCCGGCGAGTACATTCAAATTATAGATGTTGCTGGGAAGCAGTGTTCCGATTTTCTCGGCTTCAATACCAGGCAATTGGACCGCGGTGTCGAGCGAGGTCTCGATGCTACCGCGACCAGGACTCTGTTGGGAACAGCGTATCCGCAACCCGGATTGTACTCGAAATTTTTCGATCAAGACTTCCGCGCTCTAGTGGAAGTTGTGCGCGATACAGTTGGTCGACATGATACTTTCGCACTGGCGTGCACAGCGAAATACTACGCAGATCAAGGATACGCCGGACACGCCAACTGCTCCGACAATTTCAATACAGCGTTGAGTGGATACAATATCGAGCCACGGAAAGGCTGGCCTGCGATCAACTTTTTCTACAACACGCGAATCGACTGCCGCAACGCAATATTCTTCGACGAGCCCTGGTCCAGGCCGGGCGACTACGTTTTACTACGCGCTTTGACGGACCTGGTATGTGCATCATCGGCGTGTCCTGATGATATTGACCCTGCCAACGGTTGGAATCCTACTGATATTCATGTGCGAGTTTACTCGCCTGAAAAAACTTTTTCGAAAGGAGTTGCTTACCGCATGACACCAGATGCAGAACCGCGCCTGACTCAAGAGACGGCTTTTCACCCGAGGACCTCGGCGCTCACTCGTAACTTTACCGAATACAGAGGCTTCTGGCTGCCCGCGAATTTTCCTGCCGCTTCGACAATCGATCAATACCATGCTTGTCGAGAAGGCGTCGTAGTAATGGATCTTTCTGCACTGAGAAAATTCGAGATTCTCGGACCTGACGCAGAAGCCTTGATGCAAGCCACGATGACCCGCAATATTCGCAAGCTTGCAGTGGGACAGGTCGTCTATTCGGCAATGTGTCACGAAACAGGCGGTATCATAGATGATGGCACACTTTTCCGTCTATGTGAGCATAATTTTCGCTGGATCGGAGGAGACGATTACGACGGCATCTGGCTCCGCGAGCAAGCTAAGAAGCTGGGATTACGCGTGACGGTGAAGTCATCGACCGATCAAATTCACAACCTCGCGGTCCAGGGCCCGAAAAGCCGGGATCTGTTGAGAAGCATTCTCTGGACAGCGCCGTCTCGACCGACGCTAGACGAGGTAGGCTGGTTCAAATTCACAATCGGAAGAATTGGTGATTCGGAAGGAACACCAGTAATGGTCTCACGGACAGGATACACGGGAGAACTCGGCTATGAGATCTGGTGTCATCCTAATGATGCCCTGTCCATCTGGGATGCAATTTGGGAAGCAGGACAAGCATTTGATATAAAACCGCTCGGCATGGAAGCATTAGATTTGCTGCGCATTGAGTCGGGATTGATTTTCAGCGGCTATGAATTCGACGATCAGACCGATCCGTTCGAAGCTGGTATAGGTTTTGCGGTGGTTCTCGACGGCAAACCGGACGACTTCGTAGGCAAAGCAGCATTGCAAAAACGCAAAGCAAATCCGCAGCGGACTCTGGTCGGGTTAGAGCTGGAAGGAAATGAAATCGCTGTCCACGGCGACTGCGTCCATGCAGGACGCAATCAAATTGGTGTCGTGACGAGTGGAACAAGATCGCCATTGCTCGGGAAGAACATTGCACTGTGCAGAATGGCTGTCGAGTATTCCACCATCGGGACCGAAGTCGAAGTCGGAAAGCTCGACGGGCATCAGAAGCGCATCAAAGCGAAGGTCGTGCGATTCCCGTTCTATGACCCAGAGAAAAAGCGTCCGCGCTCATAGTCAGTCGATGGTTTTGCTGGCTCGTACCGACATGGAGGAAATCTGTGGAGGCACCGTTGTGCGTCCAATACAGCCTGTCCTTCCTCCTCCCTCTCCGGTAGCTGGGCCTCTGCTTTGATCTGGCAAATGTACTCGTCTTCACTTAATAACTAGCTTTGCCAGTTTAGAAAGCGGAAGGTTGATTGTATTGTTGAGATTGAGTTTCGGCTCGCCGTTTTCGAAAGACAGTGATGCAGATTTCAAATCAGTCTTGAGCCGTCCGATCCCAACTCGCGCTCCTTTGATGTCGGCCAACTCTATGCCACGTTTACTGATCGCTGGAGACAGCGTAAACTCGAGCGGACCTTTCTCACCAAGAGTCACTGGCCCAACCGTTATGGGTGAATTGAATTCGATTTTCATTCTTGGTTTGCCGTCATCAGTCATTGAGCAACTAATGGCTTTGACTTCCTTGGAGAAATCAAGACCTTTCTTCATCAGAGTACCTAGAAGATCTGCAGCTGTTGGATCAAGACCTAGTACCTTAAGGACGCCCACGGCTCCATCGACAACCTTCTTTGACTCGATACCTGAATCCGACGGTGAAAGAAAGCGATTTATAATCTTCGCGCCTTCCTTTGCTGCGCGTTCGCCGATTGTTCCGACACGGAGCGATGGAAAACCCTTTAGCTCTCCTGTCGAGGGCTTCGGTATCGAAGGAAAATCATTCAGCAACAATGGGACTATATCGGCTAGGTAGCCGCTGGACTGTTTGCCATCGCCGGCCACTGATGAGTTGAGTATTTCGTTATTACTCATTCGATTTCTCCCGTGAATTGCGCTTACGGGTCAGCAATTGCTTACCGGCGCTCGATAGAAACTGGGTAGGCACAGACGAGTGACGTGGCAGCGTCTTGCGTGTGTGAATGCATCTATACGGCGATAGGTAACACGAGGACATTAAATTGAGATTGTGTGTATTAACGTGATTGTGAATGAGGAAGCAGGCATATAGTGAGTTTTCTGATACTTCATGCAGTCCGGCGTCGGAGGAAGGTGTATCGAATATCCGCATAGCCGCGAAGAAAAGAAAGCTACAAGCGTAGTAGCAGTGAGACCATGTCCGCTACCGAAATTGCACTAGTCTTGGCAAGGAGTGGTAGCCCGTAATGGCGAGGCGCCTTGTACGTGAAGTACTTGATTATCCGAGAATGTGCATAGAGCGTGATACCGCTACCGGTGCTGTAAGACATGAAGACGAAAGTGGATGCCGTTCTAACCGGATTGCACGCGTAGACGTTCTCGCAGAGCCATCCACAGGAACATCAAGTCAAAACTCTGGTTCGGTGCACATGGAGTAGCGCAAAGAACCTTGCTGTCTTACAATCGACCCGCTACTGTTTTTACTTATCAGAGCGTACGACCTCGCCCTTAACCAGTAGTTTTGACTGCGGGTTCAGCTGCGCGTATGTAGCCGGCTCTCCGGTGAACTGTTGCTTGAACGCAACCACGAACTTGTCGCCAGGCTTGATACTGGACTCGACACCACGAATCAGATAGTCACTGACAATAAAGCCTCCGGGTAAACCGCTCAAGACGCCCATTCCAAATCCTTTCAAGCGGCGGTGGTGAACATTGGTGCCAACCGGATGCATGAAGGCGAACGAGGGATTAATTGCACCGATCACACCGAAGGCTATTGGTACAGCGCCTATGCTGAAGACACCTCCGGCAGAGGCAGCTCCGCGTATAGCGAGATGGATACCTTGATGCTTCAGCTGGATGGAGAGTGGAGACACTATTTCGCCCTTAGCATTCACTCCCAAGATTCGGCCTTCTGCTTTGTTAGAGACGATGCGGGACATTTTCGCCGGCATAGCTATTAGCGGCAAATGCTCGCCCTTGGAAGTAATTATCTCGTCGAACTGCGGTCCGATCGCTCCATTCCATCGCTTCGGGCTGAGTTCTGCAAAGAGTAAGCGCCGTGCCTTATACGCCCTCGAGATGTGACCCAAAACCCTATCGTTTTTGCATGCTACCAGTTTATCCCCAACCTGAACGTCTGAAATCAATCGTGCCTCGACGCGGTCGCCGACTCGGCCTGTTTTGCTGGTATGCGAGGAGACAAGAGCAATAGGAAACTGAGCCCCGATTTCTATGTGATTTTTTCCAGCCTCGGAACGGACAGTCTTCCAGGTGAACACCTCCGATTCGTGTTTCTTCTCTTTGTAGAGATCGTTATCGATGACTATAACCTCAATCAGCTGTTCGCCTTTGACGGGCTGACTTGGAATCGGCTCCGGCAGGTTTCTATAGTCGTCTTGCAGTCGAAGCCCGGGCTCCAGGCCAATCGGAGGAGTGAACATAGTGATCTCTTCCGGACTGAGTCCTATGCCTGTCACATGGGAAGGCAATTCAAACTTGCTGGAATCTGACTCGACTGGTACCGGGTTCTCTGGCGCGATTGGCACAACCACGCTGGCCTCGGTGGTCACAACAGTGGCAGGGTTGCCGGCAAGATCGACGGCCAGCGCTGGAGAGATTGAGGCTGCAATAGAATAGCCTACAAGCAAAGCAGCGGCTTGTAGTCGACGGACCATTTTTCTCATGACCGATACTCCCGAAGATAGTTCTCCTGATATAGCGGAGAAACCACTTGGCAATGACGGTAAAATCGCGAGATTTTTTGTTAGTTTTTCGCGGCGCAACAGAATTGCTTATTTCCGATGTATCCATGGTGGAAGGAACCTGCCGCAAAGAATTTAGGAACTTACAGTCCCCCATGCAAGTCACCAGCTGTGACAGCAATATTGGAGCAAATATGAAAGACAAGCAACCGTCGCGATTGCACGAACTTCTGAAAGGTGCACACGTAGTAATGTTCTCGACACTCGATCAAGGTGTCATTAGAAGTCGACCTATGGCTATACAAAGAGTCGATGAAGATAAGACGATATGGTTATTATGCGAAGACCAGTGCGCAAAAATCGACGAGATTCGGCAGTACGATCAAGTTAACATCACGTTCATGGACTTGAAAGCGCAAAAGTACATTTCATTATCTGGTCCGGCTCAAGAGTCTCGTGACATTGATAAAATCAGAGAGTTATGGAACATTCCGCTTAAGGCATGGTTTCCTGATGGACCCGAGAAAGGTGTTCGAATAATCAAAACTACGCCAGAGATGGCCGAGTACTGGTCTACACCATCCAGCGCCGTAGTCCATGCCATCGGATTGACCAAGGCGATCCTATCGGGAGAACCGTACAACGACGAAGCCGCAGAACATGTCAAAGTAACTGGAGAAGCGGTTCGCTATTAAATTGAAAGAGGTCCGTCCGGCCCTACAACGCCGAAACTAATCGGGCAGAATTTGACAATCACTGGGGAAAGATGAACGATTATCTCGGGGAGAAGGCTGTAGCGCCTGAGATATAGTGGTATTTGTGTAATCGAGTTAGGACGTTTCGAGTTGCGATTCCATTTACGTACATTCCTTGGTTCGATTGTTTTGGTGGTCTTGCTGACTAACTGGTCAGTCGCAAGTGCCCAAGAAGTCCGGGTTTTGACAGATCGGGTCAG
>CAZISK010000482.1:0-6370 GCA_964541355.1 uncultured Candidatus Obscuribacterales bacterium | reverse complement strand
CCGGACCCGACGATTCAAGCACTCTTGCGATGCCGAAATCCAACACGCTGACGTGACCTGCGACACCATCGGTGAGGTCACTAACAATTATGTTGCTCGGTTTCAAATCGCGATGGATTATTCGACGCTCATGAGCGTACGCCATAGCTTTACTTATTTGCAGAGCCAGGGCGACTGCCTGCTCGGGTTGAATTTTTCCGCCTGATTTCAGCATCTCAGAGAGGGTCTTCCCTTCGAGGTATTGCATTGCAATAAACGGGATGCCATCATTAGTAATACCATGCTCGTAGACCGATACGATGTTCTCGTGCTCCAGCTCCGACAATGAAGCCGCCTCGTTTTCAAATCGCTTCAGCATTGAATTATCATTGCTTAAATCCCTTTTCAGCAGCTTCACCGCCGCCAATCGGTTTGTCTGCTTGTCTTGAACTTTGAATACGTAGCCAGTGCCACCAGCACCTAGGAGACTCAAGAATTCAAATCTACTTCCGAGTCTTTTTTCGGCAAGCAGAATTAAGTGTTCGACCTCGCGTCTGCATAATTCATCCGCAATGCTCTCGGGGTTTTCAATCGGCGGCTGGAAAGACTCGTCTGCCGTTACTCGCAGCTGCTGAGGCTGCAGTGCTTCATGCTGTTTATCCATGACTTACACCTATCGAAAACGACAGCACGCGATCGAAACTCGCCCTGGCGAGTCATCGGAATTTACTGTCTTGAGCTACTAAAGAGGGTTAACTGCTGTGTTGCGCCGTGTGCATGGTCAAATTTGCAGGCGGCGAAATTAACATCGAAAACAAGCTTAAGCGACTTCTTGACAACACGGGGTCTTCTTTATGCCATCTTAACTTTTTGCTTCAGTGATGCGCGTTCTAAGAACTATCAAGCGGACAATCGTTCATTTTTCGCGAGCGGCTAGATTTTTCGATCCCAACCTCGAAATGCCAGGCACGGCACAGATGTCGTAGAGCTTCAAATCCACGAGCTCTACAAAGCTATATGTCACGACAATGTCACCTGCTATCACGAGAATGTCACGGCACCATCATACATTCGAGTCAGTCAACGAGCGGCGTTGCGAGCGCGGATACAACAAGCACCAACCGACATTCGTGCACCGGCACATCACAAAGAGGTCCTTACGCGGCTCGCCGCACGTTGACTTGCTACCGTTCGTATCTGGGAGACACGATATGCACTCAAAGTCGATTTACAACACGCCGACAGTTAGCTTGGTAGCAAAGTTCAAAATCTTTGCGATTGCGGCTATCTTAGCCTTGCTTTGCGCGAGCAATTCGTCAGCCAATGCTGCCACATATTATGTTTCCAGGAACGGAAACGACCAGGATGGCAAAACATGGGAAACCGCATGGAAAGAGCTTTCACTTGACAGAAGCGAAGTGAAGCCTGGTGACACCATTCTGCTCGACGGTGGAAGCTCGAGTATGACGTATACCACGGGAATCTTTATCCAGACTGGTGATATCACAATCTCACGTTCGCAAGAGCCAGGACATAACGGACAGGTAATTATCGACGGACAAAATTCCGACAATGGAATCGGACTCTACATCTATAACAATCGGGTCACAATCGATGGATTGACCTGGCGCGGCATCTCGATCCGCAACTTCAAAGCCTACGGACTTCTACTCTTGCGCGGAGGAAACGTACTGATTCGCAACGTAGAGTTGAAAAACAATAAAGTTGGTGCCGGGGTTGCCGGCACAGGAAGCCGACTTGATCGAATCATCGCTCACGATAACAATGACGCCAACATCTCGTGCCGACCATGCAGTCGCCTGGATCGAGTTTCTATTACCAATTCCTGGGTTTACAACAGTGTCTATCCTCCCACAGGTACCACTTCCCTGGGGATTGAATCAGCGCGATATCGGGACACGCTTCTCACGATCAATCATTGTGTTATAGGACCGGGTTTGTCCACTGGAGTCTCAGTGACCGACCGAACCGAAATCCAGGATTGCTTATTGAATAACGCATCAAAAGCGAATCTTGAGATAAACCCCATACCATCTTCTCCGGAAATTGTTACAGCAACTGCATCTCTGAAAAACGTAACCTCTTTCTTGACTAACCTCAATTCGACCGGTGAAGCCCACGACTGCATTCTCAGAGCAGAAGGTGCGCCAATGCACAATACCGAGGTTTTCGTGGAAAAGTGTATATTCTACGGAGGACGAGTCAACGTGCCGGCTAATCACCGCCTGCACTCGACGGATAACGTACAGTACAAGACAACAGGCAACACCACCGCTCTATCGCCAACCATGATCGATCCGCAGTTCAGGAGCGACGTCGGCTCGGTTCCCAACTATGCCAGTGCAGGAGCGTTGAACCAGTTGGACTTCTCACTTCGCCCAGACTCGCCGGCGCAGGGACGAGGTTCATCCCTGTCATCATCGAAGACCTTGTTTTCCCCTTAGATTCTTCCTGGCGATGCAGAACGGTGGAGCGTCCTCTTCCTCCGTTCTGGTATCGTCTGGCTCGATCAGGTAGCCGCAGACTTGCGTTTTTTCAAAGCTTTGGCCTCTTTTGTCAGTATGCTCATGCCCTTCTTGAGCGTCTTGTCGAGCTGCTTCATGTGGTCGTCCAACTTCGTAATTGAAGACGAAATCGAACGCGCATCGTAGGCAGGACCGACGGTCATACTCTCGAGATTTTTATACACCTCAAATGATGATTTAACAAGTTCAAACGCCTCCTCTCGAATGGGCGTGAGCGTCTCACCGGTCTTCTCACTTACATCCGTTCGACGATTGCTCTCAATTGCGAGATCAACATCCTCTTTAAATAGTTTGATAATCGGTCCAATCTCTGCCATCGAAGCATCAACCCACTTCTTGCGCGGAGGCAAGAATTGACCTGTGAACCTCGGTGTCGGTGTCGTGATGATTGTTGTACCCACAAAATTAGGCGTAAAGCTCATCTCCACCGCCTGCCTGTTCATTTCGTCGTAAAGGTTAGCAGTAGCTTTGCGTGCCCTGCTGATGGAGAGACGAGCATCTCGCAAATCATTGAGAGTCACACCAATTTCGACACGCCCTTCAAGAGGCTTCGGCTCAGCGGAAGTAGAAGTTTCCGTGACCGCTGCCGACTCATCATTCGCGTACGAGACCTGCGACCCTCCTGGAATGCTCGCAATGAAAGTAAGTACTAAGACTGCAGTTACAGTCTTCTTAATGAACATAGTAAATCTCCTCACTCAAAAGCTTGTTGTAACAGTTGGGCAACGATCGCCTCCTAAATTTAAGGAGTTTCGGGCAGGTGTAACAATGAATTCAAATCAAAACGACCATCTCTCCTTGGTGCACACGGCAATCGAAATGCGACCCTACCATAGAGTAGGGTCAGTGTCTATCTTCGAACCTGAAGTCGGCCTCCAGGCTGGTTACGAAACCTGCAGAGCCGATCGCTCACGCTTGGTTTAATGGTCTCTATGCCAGCGGAAATTTTGATGCCATATATGGTGACGGTGATGTTTTCCTCTTCGCCAGGCTCCGTGATGGACACAACAAGTCCATCGCCATGGCAAATCATTTGCTCGTCTGGAATCGTTACCTCGCCTGGTGCCGCCTGGGGCGCGGAAGGCTATCTGCGTTTCTCATTCGGAAAGTCCGCCGAAGCCAAGATTGAAAGAGCTTGTCTGTTAATCGGTCAGTCAGACGGCCTCCTCGGTTGAGTAAATAAGTATCAGAACTCTTAATTTAGCTCCCTGAATACATCAGCTCCTCATCCGTAAGACTGATTTTCAAACTCTTGATAAGGGTGTAGAATGAGTATTCGCAAGTCGCAAGTTGGCTGGAAGCGTGAGCAACAGTAACAGTAACTAGATTTTGGGCGATATGGGCTTGAAGTCATTCACCTAAGGAGTTGACCAATATGCAGCGATTAGTAGCAATTGCCGTTGTCCTGGCGACAGTGTCCTCGGCAGCTTTGGCTCAAGAATCAGGTAAATTGACGGAGCAAGAGAAGGCGAAGATTCGAGAGCAGGTCCAGGCGCTAAAAAACAGCAAACTCACTGAGGCGGAAGTCCAAAACAAAAACACGAAAGACGATGCCGTCAGGCAGGGTAAGTCCATAGACCAGAAGCTTGAGAATGCAGAAAAGATCATCGACAAGGCTGTAGATAATTACTCCCCAAGATACGGCACTGGCTATGCCAAGTCTGCTGGTGATGCAAAGAAACAAGAACTCAAAGAGATGGCAGAAGCTAAGAAACAACAGATCGCCAACGAAGCCAAGAAGAAAGGCGCAGCCCAGATGGCCTCAGCGAAGAAAACCGCCAATGACATAGACCAGTCGTTGGAAGGGTTGAAATCGCAAGTCAGCAAAGACGGAAAATTTGGAGTCACTCCAAAGGGAAGCAGCATTTACATACGCAACTACGGTGGAAAGTCCGACAAATAGTTCGACTTCACGTGCGTTGATCGATTGGTGAACTGAGCAATTCACGAAGATAAACTAATTTGCTCGGCACTCACATATTTGCAAGCAAGCCACCATGGGCGGTGCATCATATCTTTTCGCGCTGGCGGTTAAGGCTCCTCATGAATGTCATGAATGGCTCTTCTTAAACTGGACAAAACCCTGCACAGCAATTCCGCGATATCGGTACGCACCTCCTGCGCAGAGTCGATTGGTCCCGAGATATCGTTGTCGTCCATCTTCTCCGGCAACAGGAAGGCTCCAATACTGGTTACCAACGAATAGCCTTCGCTCAAAAATCGAGACAAGCCCTGCTCGCGTTCAACTGGTGGCAATAAGGGTCTCCGGTCATTTAGACGGTCGTTCTCTGTTTCACTTCAATAGATTCCAGAGCAGAGCCATTTCCAACAATAGAATCGCGGTGACAATCAAAAGTCCTCTGACATGCAGCGAAGACGGTGCATCTTCGTCAGGGAGCAACCACCACCCGAACTGCTTTACGAATATTGGCATACTGACCCAGGTAGTGAATGCGACACTGAGCGTCAGATTGATGAATGTCCTGAAAGCGGAATTCCAGGTGGTCTCATACGGGGTCAGGAAATAGATTTCTAGCATGACGATCGGGTAAAGACCGAGCAAGACGAGCAGTGCGGATTTCCAGTTAGGAGGACCTTTTCCAGTCAGCCTGTCAACGGGGAACCATCCTGGAAACGAACTAGTCAATTGCTGAAACTTGGTCTCCTTCACTAACGCCTCTCCCTCGGCAACAAGTGCCAGTCTTTCGGGCGACGCAAACCATTTTTCCAGCGACTCTGGCGACTCAAATCGAAGCAAAGTCGTCCACTTCCCAGGTCTGCCCGGTATGGGAGGCTCCAGATAGACGCCGTGATAGCCCGGGTATTGAGCCTGCGCACTCTGAATCTTGTATTGCCAGGCGAAGTATTCTTCTTGCGTCTCACGTTTTACATCCGTAATGATGGCGGTAGCCACACTGCCTTCCGAACGCCCATCCAAAAGCTCATCTTGCAGGCTCTGTTCCTGACCATTGCTGTAAGAAGCTAACTCGCTTAGCAAGGTCTTGCGCTGTGGCGACTCCTTCCATGCCACAGCCCACTCCATCGTGTCAAAGCGCTGAATGAGCCGCCACTCACTCGACTCGGCGGATCCTGACGAGGCCGGCGCGATCATTTCTCCGCTCCAGAATCCTGCAAAGCGCGCCCCGGTCATCATCAGTTGCACAAGTGCATCAGCAAAGCGCGAAAGCTCAACGTCTGGACGAGCATGTATCCTGGTGACTAAAGTCGCAATTGTTGCTGCTTTGGTGGTTTCAACCACAAAACACTCCTGGATTAGCACCACGGGCAGTGCAGGACTCCCGCAAGTCACTCCAACAAAATTCAAGTCACCCCAACAAAGTACGAGGGCAACTTCACCGAATCACCTTAACAGGAGTTTAGCTTATCATAAACGCCCGCGAATTCACCTTCTTGAAAACCGACACACCACCAATCCGATCGCTAGCACTGATCTAGCACGGAGCTTGTATGCTTTACATATGCGAGCTCTACTGAAACAATATCAGGTCCCTACACCGCCACACCGAAAGGATGATTTCGCATGAGTACCAAACAAACGACTGCGCATCTCTATACCAGCCGAATTGACATTCCAGAGTCGACTCGTGCCAAGATAGTTGAACTATTAAATGAAACCCTCGCTGCCTGCCTCGATGCCTGGACCCAAGCGAAGCAAGCCCACTGGAACGTGAAAGGCAAAGATTTCTACCAACTCCATTTGCTCTTTGACGACGTCGCCGAAGCACTGTACGAACCAATCGACAATATCGCCGAGCGTATAACCGCTCTTGGTGGTATCGCCCTTGGCACCGCCCGTAGCTCCGCGCAGAACTCTTTCCTTCCCG